>JAGASC010000300.1 GCA_017621905.1 Roseburia sp. | reverse complement strand
CGTCATTCGGGAAATGCTGAAAAATTACGGCGGAACTATCATCAGCATTTCACACGACAGGAAATATATGCAGGAAGTGTGCACTGTAGTGTATGAATTATCAGAGCAGGGCTTGAAGAAAATTGACTGTCTCCAATCCAATCTCTTTTGACAAAGACAAAAGAGATTGATGGAAGTAATTTTAAACAGATTTTCGTGTATATAAGGATGGAGGGACTGAAATAATGTAACAGTTCAGATGCCCTCACTGTTACGAGCATCCAGCCATGAAAATCGCTTCGCGATGGGGCTGGATGCCTGCATGTTCCACGTGTTCTCACGCCCTTAGCAGTAAATGCTAAGGGCTGTCTGAACTGTTGCGAAATAATTACAATTAAGGGAGAAAGGTGATTATTTCTGTTTATTTCAATACGGAGGGAAATTTGTCGGAATTTTTAACAGAAATTGACAGGTGCACTATTATAATGATAAAATAATTCTTAATGAAAAAAATTAGTTGGTGTCATGATTCCCGAAAGAAACAGAAAGGTGAATCGTCACAAAAAATTATACAAACTTAGGAGGGATTTCTCGTGCCAAAAAGAACAGACATCCATAAAGTACTAATTATAGGCTCCGGCCCCATTATCATCGGCCAGGCCTGCGAATTCGACTATTCCGGAACACAGGCGTGTAAAGCGCTGCGCAAACTGGGATACGAAATCGTACTGGTAAACTCAAATCCGGCTACCATCATGACAGACCCGGAGACAGCAGATGTGACCTACATCGAGCCGCTGAACGTAGAGCGTTTGGAGCAGATTATTGCAAAGGAACGCCCGGACGCATTGCTTCCGAACTTAGGCGGACAGTCAGGACTTAACCTGTGTGCCGAGCTGAACAAAGCTGGAATTTTAGATAAATACGGCGTGCAGGTAATCGGTGTGCAGGTAGATGCCATCGAGCGTGGCGAGGACCGTATCGAATTTAAGAAGACAATGAATAAGCTGGGCATCGAGATGGCCCGCAGCGAGGTTGCATATTCCGTGGAAGAAGCCCTTGCAATTGCAGATAAATTAGGCTATCCGGTGGTATTACGTCCTGCTTACACCATGGGTGGTGCCGGCGGCGGTCTGGTATATAATAAAGAAGAATTAAAAGTAGTCTGCGCAAGAGGTCTTCAGGCATCCCTGGTAGGCCAGGTCCTGGTAGAGGAATCTATCCTTGGCTGGGAAGAGTTAGAGCTTGAGGTTGTCCGTGACTGCGAGGGCAATATCATTACCGTTTGCTTCATTGAAAATATCGACCCACTGGGTGTTCACACCGGAGATTCCTTCTGTTCCGCGCCGATGCTGACCATTTCTGAGGAATGCCAGAAGCGTCTGCAGGAGCAGGCATATAAAATTGTAGAGTCCGTACAGGTTATCGGTGGAACCAACGTACAGTTCGCCCATGATCCGGTATCAGACCGTATCATCGTAATCGAAATCAACCCGCGTACCTCCCGTTCCTCCGCGCTGGCATCCAAAGCTACCGGATTCCCAATCGCGCTGGTATCCGCTATGCTGGCAACCGGTCTGACTTTAAAGGATATTCCATGCGGCAAGTACGGCACACTGGATAAATACGTGCCGGACGGCGATTACGTAGTAATCAAATTTGCACGCTGGGCTTTTGAAAAATTCAAAGGCGTAGAGGATAAGCTTGGTACTCAGATGCGCGCGGTAGGTGAGGTCATGAGTATCGGTAAGACTTATAAGGAGGCTTTCCAGAAAGCAATCCGTTCCTTAGAGACCGGCCGTTACGGCTTAGGCCATGCTAAGAATTTTGATACTTTAAGCAAAGATGAACTGCTGAAAAAGCTGATCACACCTTCCAGCGAGCGTCATTTTATTATGTATGAGGCACTGCGCAAGGGCGCTACTGTAGAAGAAATTTTTGAGATTACCAAGGTAAAAACATATTTTATCGAGCAGATGAAAGAATTAGTAGAAGAGGAAGAGGCACTTCTGGCATGCAAAGGTTCTATGCCGGCAGACGAGATGCTCATCGCCGCAAAGAAAGACGGTTTCTCTGATAAATATTTAAGCCAGCTGCTTGAGATTCCGGAGGATGATATCCGTAATCGCCGCATCGAACTTGGCGTGGAGGAAGCATGGGAAGGTGTTCATGTAAGCGGAACCGAGAACAGCGCTTACTACTATTCCACCTACAATGCAGAGGATAAGAATCCAATCAACACCGAGAAGCCAAAGATTATGATATTAGGCGGTGGCCCAAACCGTATCGGACAGGGTATCGAGTTCGACTATTGCTGCGTACATGCTTCCATGGCACTGAAAAAGCTTGGTTTTGAGACCATTATTGTAAACTGTAACCCGGAGACTGTGTCCACAGACTACGATACCTCCGATAAGCTGTATTTTGAGCCGCTGACCCTGGAAGATGTATTGAGCATTTACAAAAAAGAGAAACCACTGGGTGTCATCGCACAGTTTGGCGGTCAGACACCGCTGAATCTGGCAGCAGACTTGGAGAAGAACGGTGTGAAGATTTTAGGAACCGCTCCGTCAGTGATTGATATGGCAGAGGACAGAGACCTGTTCCGCGCCATGATGGAAAAATTAGAGATTCCGATGGCAGAATCCGGAATGGCAACTACGGTAGAAGAAGCAACTGAGATTGCAAACAGAATAGGTTATCCGGTTATGGTTCGTCCTTCTTATGTATTGGGCGGCCGCGGAATGGAAGTGGTATACGATGATGAGAGCATGACAGGATATATGCAGGCGGCAGTCGGTGTGACACCGGATCGTCCGATTCTGATTGACCGTTTCTTAAATCACGCATTAGAGTGTGAGGCGGATGCCATCAGCGACGGAACCCACGCATTTGTTCCGGCGGTTATGGAGCATATTGAGCTTGCAGGTATCCACTCCGGCGACTCCGCATGTATTATTCCTTCCGCTCACATTTCTGAGGAAAACGTAGCGACCATCAAGGAATACACCAGAAGGATCGCAGAGGAGATGCATGTCAAAGGACTGATGAACATGCAGTACGCCATCGAAAACGGCAAGGTATTCGTGCTGGAGGCAAACCCGAGAGCATCCCGTACCGTACCGCTGGTATCTAAGGTCTGCAACATCCGCATGGTACCGCTGGCTACCGACATCATTACCTCTGAGATTACCGGACGCCCATCTCCGGTTCCGGAATTAAAAGAGCAGGTAATTCCGAACTACGGTGTAAAGGAAGCAGTGTTCCCGTTTAATATGTTCCAGGAAGTTGACCCGATCTTAGGACCGGAAATGCGTTCCACAGGAGAAGTATTGGGATTGTCCAAATCCTACGGCGAGGCATTCTTTAAGGCACAGGAAGGCGCAGGCTCCAAGCTTCCGTTAGAGGGAACGGTACTGATTTCCGTGAATAACAAGGATAAGAATGAGGTTGTGGAAGTTGCCAGAATGCTGCATGAGGATGGATTTAAGCTTGTGGCTACAAGCGGAACCTATGCTTGGCTTACCGCAGAAGGAATTCCGGCCACAAAGGTAAAGAAGCTTGCAGAGGGCAGACCGAATATTGCAGACATGATCACCAATGGCGATATCCAGATGATCATCAACTCTCCCACAAAGAAAGATGATTTCCAGGATGACAGCTATCTGCGCAAATCTGCCATCAAGAATAAAGTTCCTTACATGACCACAGTGGCTGCCGCAAAGGCTTCCGCAGAGGGTATCCACTACGCGAAGCTGCACGGAAACGGTGATGTGAAGTCTTTGCAGGAGCTGCACAGCGAGATTCATGATAAATAAATTTACGACAAGTGAATAAAAGAAATATAGCTTAATGATGCCCCCAGGGAATCGCGATGTTTGGAATGAAACCACATTGTGATTCCCTGGGATTTTTCGTCCATTTTCTTGCATATTTCCAAAACGGGGCAAAATACATGAATAACAACAGCCAAAACGGGGCAAATGATGTCTCAAATTGTTGGCGGTATGCCGGATGCTGTAAAAACTTATATAGAAACAAAAGATATTCGAGAGGTTGATAAAGTACAGCGAGATATAGTAACCCTGTACGCCGGTTATTCCTCTTATGGCAAGTAAGAGCAGTAATGTATTCCGACTTTTTTCAAATGATATCGGATTGCTCACAAGTGCATATCCTGCAGAAACAAAAATGGAATTAATAAATAAAAACGGAGAAGTAAACAATGGAGCTCATTTTGAAAACGCTGTTGCACAGCAATTAGTAGCCAATGGATTTGAGCCATATTTCTGTAAAAAGAAAAATGTGGGTGAGTTGGATTTTGTGATAGAAAAGAGCGGAAAAGTGGTTCCGATTGAAGTTAAGTCCGGGAAAACATATAAATCGCACAAAGCATTGAATAATTTCATGGGTGTGACGGATTACCATATGGAGAAGGCATACGTTTTTTCTGTCGGAAATGTAGAAACAGAAGGAACAGTGATCTATCTTCCGATTTATATGTGCTATCTTTTGAAAGAGCAGAAAATCGGTCAGATGATAGTAGACTTGGATATTGATGGTTTGTAAATATGTGTGAAGTGTTGGTAGAAATCAAAAAACGCAGGATAAACGCATCAATTTTTGCACCGCCGGGGCATATAGAAAAAAACTGGCTTCCTATGCCCCGTTTATTCCCAAAATAGAAAGATAAGCAGCCAAATTTTGTGCAACAGGGCATATACGAAAAAATTGACTTCCCATGCCCCGCTACGAATAAAAAAACGGGGCATGGGAAAGATATTTTTTTGTATATGCCCCATCCTATATCTTCATATTTTAAACTTCGATAAAAAGATAGGATTGATGCGTTTATCCCGTCAAAAAACGAAAAAGAGATTGTATTTTGGATAAAAATTCGCTATACTAAAAATAAACTTAGTAATTTTCTCTGCCGATAGATACGTTCTTACGGATGAGACAATATTATAAAACGGAAAAAGCTTCTGACACTAAAAGAAATACTTGCAGTGAAAGATATGGCGAATCATATGGAAAAGCATAAGCAAATGTTCAGATTTACATAGCAGGAGAAGCTTGCTGTGTTCGGGAAGCAATGCTGTATTTTGTGTATATTAGGCTGTATCGGGATCCGGAGAGGTTTCATGCAGCTTTTTTGTTTGGATATATTAATAGGTCATATAGTTATGGCGGTTATAGGGAAAGGAGTAAAAGAACTATGAACACAAGAATTGCATTAATTGGAATCATTGTGGAGGACATTGAATCAACGCCGCAATTAAACAATCTGCTCCATGAATATGCCAATTACATTATTGGCAGAATGGGCATTCCCTACCGGGAGCGGGGCGTCAATATCATCAGCGTGGCTATTGATGCGCCTCAGGATATCATTAATGCCCTTTCCGGGAAAATTGGCCGGCTTTCCGGTATCGCAGCCAAGACCATATATTCCAATGTGGGAAATATAGGATAACTGTTCAGTATTTTCACAGTTACGAAAAAATGAAGAATGGAGCAGATTGTATGCAGCAGGAAAGAAAATTTATGGAAGGCTTATGTAGAGAAAGAAATATCGATCTGGAAGGCCTGCGATTTTTACTTTCCACGGAGGATGAAA
Source organism: Roseburia sp. (assembly GCA_017621905.1). GTDB lineage: Bacteria > Bacillota > Clostridia > Lachnospirales > Lachnospiraceae > Roseburia. Next base: position 1,122 of record JAGASC010000300.1, on the reverse strand, counting down.
AAATCATCGCCGAGCTGGCAAAGCGTGCCAGAGAGACGGCTCAGAGCATTTATGGAAAGAAAGTCTACATCCGTGGCTTGATAGAGTTTACCAATCACTGCAAAAATGATTGCCTTTATTGTGGAATAAGAAGAAGTAATTGTAATGCAGACCGCTATCGCCTCACAAAAGAGCAGATATTGTCTTGCTGCGAGACCGGTTATGGATTGGGATTTCGCACTTTTGTACTTCAGGGCGGCGAGGATCCCTACTTTACAGATGAACGAATCTGTGCACTTGTTTCAGCTATGAAAAGCAGCTATCCGGACTGCGCCGTAACCCTCTCCATCGGAGAAAAATCCCGTGAGAGCTACCAGGCCTATTTTGATGCCGGCGCGGACCGTTTTCTGCTGCGCCACGAGACAGCAAATAAAGAACATTATAGGAAGCTTCATCCGCCGGAAATGTCCCTGGAAAACCGCAAGCGCTGCCTGCGGGACTTAAAAGAAATCGGATATCAGACCGGCTGCGGATTTATGGTAGGTTCGCCCTATCAGACCATAGAGACAATCTACGAAGACTTAATGTTTATCCGGGAACTGAAACCGGAAATGGTGGGAATCGGTCCATTTATTCCACAGCAGGATACGCCTTTCGGCAATCAGAAGGCAGGCACGTTACAGATGACACTGCGCCTGCTATCCATTATTCGGCTGATGCATCCCCATGTGCTGCTCCCATCCACCACAGCCCTAGGCACCATACATCCGCAGGGCAGGGAGATGGGCATCCTTGCCGGCGCCAACGTGGTCATGCCCAATCTGTCCCCAGTGGATGTACGGGAAAAATATAGGCTCTACGACAACAAAATCTGCACCGGCGATGAAGCAGCAGAGTGCCGTTACTGTATGCAGAAGCGTATGGAAAACATAGGCTACGAGGTTGTGACAGAGCGGGGAGATTATATTCAGTGAAAAACGCCCAGTATAGGGTGAAAATATAAAAAATATACTAACCGGGAAGAAAAATACAACAGTTTATCTGACTGAGCTATCACAAAACTGACCGGAAAGAAAGGAAAAAGAAAAATATGTATGACGTAAAATCATTAAAAGCAGAGGAGTTCATCTCCGACGAGGAAAT
>JAGASC010000024.1 GCA_017621905.1 Roseburia sp. | reverse complement strand
CAGTGCCCGGTCACAACCGATTTCAAAAAAACATTTTAACATACTCATATTCAATGTTTTTCCGAACCGTCTGGGGCGAGTGAACAGATTCACTTTTCCCCAGTTGTAAAGCAATTCTGAAATGAGCCCTGTCTTATCAACATAATAAAATCCCTGTGTACGAATTTCTGCAAAATTTTCTATCCCAATTGGAAGCTTCACTTTTCGATCCATTATATCTGCACACCCCTTTCCATTACATCTATAATCAAATTATTCCAACCAACTATACTTTTCATTATTATAACGAATTATTATAGAGAATACAAACAAAAATTTCTCTCATTTGCGCGAGTGTGAAGTGTTCAAAAACGCAAAAAATCAGGATAATCCGAGATCAACTATGGATTATCCTGATGCACTACAATTATTTTGCATACTCGTTACACAACAGATACAACGGTTCCTCGTCTTCCTCAATCTCCGGGAAACGTCCTACTTCATCATAGAAGCGGTTATCTGCTGCGTCATCATTGGTCATAGATACCTCTGCTACCAGAACAGTTCCCTTACCTTCTTCTCCCCAGAATCTGTGATAAAGGCCCTGGGTCAGGGTAATGCTCTGTCCCGGTGTCAGGCGAACTACATGTCCTGCCGGGAATACATGGCGCACGCCGTCGATGGAAACTTCGATATCGGTATCTGCCAGTTCTTCGTCTTCGGTAGAATTGTAAAGCTTGATCATCAGATTTCCGCCGCCGCGGTTGATGATATCTTCCATTTTACTCCAGTGGAAGTGCATTGGTGTAATCTGATTTTCCCGTACCATCATCAGTTTTTCTGCGTAGGGCTTCGGATATTTTTCTGCCTGTTTCTGATTACCGTTGCGAAGTGTAATCAGGAAAAGACCGGTTTTTTCAAAGTCTCCCTGGCCAAAGTCTGTAATGTCCCAGCCAAGCATATTATCTCTGATTTCCTGTGCTTCTTCCCCTTTGCTCTTCCACTCCTCCGGAGACCACAGCACGAAAGGCGGTAAACTGATTTTGTATTCTTTGAATAATTCTAATGCTTCTTTCATTATTTTATTAATTTCAGAACGTTTCATATTTTTATTCCTCCATTCATTAATATCATAACAACATCTTCCCACTAAACAACGGATTCAAAACATTGCAGACGGCTCCGACCAGCTGCTGCTCTTTTCCAAAAGATGCTTTCATCACTCTGACCTTACTATATTCCGTAGAAAGCTTACGCTCATTAATGATTTGTTCCATTCGTTCCATGTAGCAATCCGGCAATTCTACGCTTTCATGCCCCATAAAAATCACTTCCGGATTTATCAAGTTGACCACGCTGACCAGGCATACGCATAGCTTCTCTACTGCATCACTCAATATCCTGTCAATCGCAGGCTCCCGATACAGCGCACAGCATTCCGCAAAATCCACTTTCCGGCCGAGGGCAGCTTCTGCCTTGTCACAGATTACGTTGACACTGGCATAGTTTTCCACACAGCCACGATTTCCGCATTCACATTGAATTCCGTGATAGTCTATGCTCATATGTCCCAGCTCGCTTCCAAGACCTCCGGGACTCTGGAGGATTTTCCCATCCACATAGATACCGGCACCAATACCGTTGGTGATTCCTACAAAAGCAAAGGAAGAGACGTTTCTGCCGTAGCCGAATAATTTTTCTGCCCTCGCAGCAGAATTGTACGGGTGGTCTAAGAATACAGGAAAGCCGTACTTTTCCTGCAGAATATCCTTAATTTGGACATTCTTGATGCCATGGAAACGCGGCGGATTCAAGATTACACCCTTTTCCACGTCCAACGGACCGATGGAAGCCACGCCGATTCCTAATACGTTTTCCTCCCCTGCAAGCATTTCGTCTACCAACTCAAAAATATGGGGCAAAAACATTTCTTTTGCATCTTTGGAAAAGCTTATTCTTTTTTTCTTCTGCACATGAAGCTGAAAATCACACAGTACTGCTGCCAAATACTCTCTGTTGATCAACAGGCCGATGATTTTCGGTGCTTTGGGGGAGATTTCTAAAGTGGCAGGATTTCTTCCCTGCACCTCCTGATACTCCTTTTCTCCCTCATGCACCAGATTTTTCTCCAGAAATTCATCAATAATATTGGTCACGGACATTTTCGTCAGACCGCTTTTTCTGGTCAGCGACATTCTGGTATTGGCTTCGCCCGCAGCGATCAGCTGCAATATCAGTCCACGATTTCTTTTCTTCAAATCATCATTATTGATGCCTTTCCGTCTCTCCATGTCATCCTCCATGCCGGGATATTTGCCGCAAGCTCCGAGATTCATATTCACCCTGCCAACACTAAGCTGTTTACAGATTCACATATCTGAATCACGGCTTCACATCCGCGAATTTCAAATCCGCATCTGCTACTTCTCTCCGTTCTTCTCCCAGCCATTCTTTATTTTTTCTTTGAGCTCATCAAAGCTTTTCAGACCACTTAACGCGTCATAGGCAGCTACACAGGAAGCTCCAGTTGCCGCTGCTAACTGCAGACATTCTCCATAGGAATGTCCCGTAACGACTGCATAAAGAAACGCTGCGATACTGGTATCTCCCGCACCGGTACCAGACAGGACACGGTCAGGTTTATAACTCTTCTCAAAAATGCGGAGATTCGCCCACTGTGCGGCACCGCCGGCAAGTAGATCTTCCATCTCTGTAAGCTGCTCGCTGTCTGCTGTTGCCAGGAATAATCCGGGGGCACCGCATTTGATCAATACCACTTTTGCTCCGTACCCGATCAGTTTTTCCGCCAGAGGCCTGATATCTGTTTCCACATCCAGAACCGTGCAGATATCTTTTCCGGCTGCTCTTTCCTGCCACTCGCAGAAGCGCTCTCTATCAATCATATAAGCTAATTCTTCCACACTTGGCACGAAAAAGTCAATATACGGAAGTACATTTTTTAAAATTTTATCCCAGTCTGCTTTTCCGGAAGGCGAATTCTCGTCCACTGCTGCCATATCCATAGAAGTGAACACTCCATGCTCTTTCACTTCCCGGAACATGTCGGTCAGCTCGCTTCCGTCATTTTCGTACATGCTTTGCATCAGAGGCGGATAACCAAAGTGGAAGAGAGTAGCTTCTTCAATCTTGGAAAAATCCAGATCTTTTTTGTAAAACATGTTGTTGGCGCCGGAATGATGTAAAAAGATACGATCGATTCCTTTTGGTGCTACTACAACCGAATATGAGGTGTTGACATCGTCTGAAACGATCAATCCTTCCTGGGCATCATACTCCTTAAATTGTGAGTAGACCAGCTCTCCGAAAGCATCGTTTCCGATTTTTCCCATCAGAGAAACATCGGCGCCTAATATCTTTAGTGCAAGACCGGTGTTCGACACCGAGCCGCCGGTATGTACGTCGGCTGCTCCCATCTGAATCAGCCGTCCCGGCATGAGGATATCCCCAACATTTTCCACTGCCTTGTCAGGAAAAGCGGGGGTAATATCAAGGCAAATGTGTCCGGCTGCTATGATTTTGGGTTCTCTGCTTTTTTTCTCCATTGTACCCTCCCCGACGGCTTATATTTTATTTCTCTTCATCAATTCGGTGATGACTGCTTCTACAATCTTATCTACATCCTGCTGTGCAGGTGCACCTTTGCGAACAGAACCAAACAGCTGCATCTTTTTCGCTGTTTCCTGCTTTACTGCCTCCACGGCTGCCGGAATCAGGTCGATGAGTCCCTTGTTCATATTTGAGAATCTCTTGAATTCTGCCTCTACTGCTGCCACATTAATATCAGTAAAGATATTTACTTTGCTGATACCTTCCTGAATGGCTTTTTTGAAGTCATCGTCGGTCAGTCCGGAACCGCCGTGAAGAACCAACGGTACATCTACGGTCTTTGCAATGGTACGGATTCTCTCGAAATCCAGCTTTGGCGGCAGTTTGTATGCGCCGTGTGCATTTCCTACTGCAATGGCCAGAGCGTCTACGCCTGTTTTTTCTACGTAATCTTTTGCCATTTTCGGATCTGTGAAATATGCAGATGGGTCTTTTAAGTGAGAGCTTCCTTCTGCAGAACCTTCGTTATCTCCTACATGCCCCAGCTCGCCTTCGATGGTCGCGCCGTAAGCGTGGGCAATGTCTGCCATTTCTTTTACTTTCTTTACGTTTTCATCGTAGGAATCGGTAGAACAGTCATACATGATGGAAGTAAAGCCAAGTTCCAGGGCTTTTAAGCAGGTCTCTTTCTTGAGGCCGTGATCTAAGTGAACTACTACCGGTACGTGTGCTTTCTTTGCCATGGGAAGCAGGTAATAGGATACCTCCTCCAATGGTCCGTAGGGCAGAAGAACTTCTGCGGTTCCCATGATTACGGGTGATCCGGTCTGCTCTGCTGCTGCGATGATACCTCTGGCAAGCTCCAGGTTTACTGCGTTGAAAAGGCCAACCGCATATTTTCCTTTTTGTGCAGGTTTCAGCACATCATTTAAATTAACTAACATGATAATTCTCCTTTCTGAGATTTTATGTAAAATGAATTTACATATATTATAAGCATAATCACAGGCAAAGTCAATAACAACTGTTCAAACAGGGCTATGCATTTCTTGCATAGTAGATTAACAGAAATGAAACATTGTAACTGCTCAGAACAGGACTATAGTGCGAACAAGTTCGCACTATAGTCCTGTATGAAAATGCAGAACATACGAGAGCAAGCCCCTATCGCGAAGCGGAAAAGTTTTCGTACAGAAAAAAAGACGCATCCCTG
>JAGASC010000299.1 GCA_017621905.1 Roseburia sp. | reverse complement strand
AGGGCAGAGCACTCTCCATATACTGCTTCATATAGAAAAAGGTAATTGGTGCCGCAATCGTGGGTACAATCAGCGGAAGGAAGGAATTTTCCAGCTGCAGAAAGGACACCAGCTTTACAAATCCAAGCGCTGTCACCTGGGTGGGGATCATCATAATCATCAAAATAAATGGATAAATATAACGCTTCAGCTTAAATTCATAAGCATGAATCGCATAGGCTGTCATGGTGGAAAAATACACGCACAACGCCGCACTGCAGGTAGATACGATCAGACTGTTAAATAATCCTGACCACACCGGCAGGGTTCCTGCCACCAGATTACGCCAGTTTTCCAGCAAATGTGTGCTGGGAAGCAGGGTAAAACCGGACTGCAGTTCCCCGTTAGATCTGGTTGCATTGACAAACAGTATGTAAAACCAAAAGAGGCAGAAAAAAGTGATTATGCTCAGAACAACATATGCTGTCATTCTGCGGGTACGGATTCCCATTCCTTTTTTTCTTTTTTCTGCACTGACCTTCCCGGTCACTTTATTTTCCAAGCCAGCTTTGCTGGCTTTGCCTGCTTTGCTGGCTTTGCCTGCTTTGTTGGCTTTGCCTGCTTTGCTGGCTTTGCCTGCTTTATATCCCTTTCCAACCATACCGTCACCCCTTCCTCTTATCATTTCCCGTCACCTTAAACACGATCAGGCTTAAAATACCGGTCACAAGCAGCAGAATTACAGACAATGCGCCTGCCATACCGTAATTTTTGCTGTACAGATGCTTGTTCAAAAACATAATCAGTGTCATGGAATCACGCATTGGGTCTCCGGTTCCATTGGTCAGAATCTGCGGCACATCAAACAGCTGCAGTCCGCCAATCAGAGAAGTAATCACCACGTACACCAATATGGGGCGCAGCAGCGGCAGCGTAATTCGCCAAAATACTTGGGTAGAAGTGGCTCCGTCCACCTCCGCAGCCTCAAACAGCTCCGTGTCAAGCCCCATCATTCCTGCCATCAGAAGAATCGTGGTATTTCCGAACCACATGAGCAGGTTCATAAATGCCACCAGTCCTCTGGTGCTCCAGGTGTTGGACAAAAATTTATAGGGTGTATCAATAATGCCAATCTGCATCAGCAGCGAATTGATCGGGCCGCCCTCGGAAAATAATGCAAAAAACAACATGGCAAATGCAGAAGCCATGATCAGATTTGGCAGATACATCACTGTTTTAAAAAAACGGGAACCTCGAAGCCGCAGCCGCACATCCGAAAACCATGCGCCAAGGAGCAGTGAAAGAAAGATCTGTGGGATGAAGCACATGAGCCACATAATCAAAGTATTCTTTCCGTAGACCCAGATGTCACCACTGGAGAATAGCTTTCTGTAATTTTCTATACCTACAAAGTTTGGGCCTACCTGAGACAGCCCTGACATATAATTTTCAAAAAAACTGTTATAAACTGTGGTGACCATCGGAATCAGCTGAAACACCACATAGACCATTACAAAGGGAATGAGAAATATGTATCCCCACTTATTATATCTGACCACGTTTCCTTTTTTCTTCATAGCATCAAACCTCCTATTTCATCTGTTTGATATATATGCTCCATGAATAAAATTGCCAGCATGCCGGAACGTCAAAAATTTCTCGTCTTTTCTTTCGTCCCTGCACAACTGGCGTTTCTATGTATTTTGTATTTCTAGTATGTTAATTCCGGATATTTCTCCACCACTGCCTTATAAAACAGTTCCAGTGCACCGTCCAAATCCGTATTTCCCTCAAAATAATTCTTCATGGCGTTCTGGAATTCTTCGTTACAGCCCTGATCATATGCGGACAGGTTACTAAGATCAATCTTATCTGCGCCTGCGCAATACATTGCCAGCGGATTCTGTCCGCCCAAAATCTGGCTGGAGTAGCTGGTGTCAGCTGCCATGTTTTCCATGGCCGGTTTGCTGTTTACAAAATCATCGTCATCCACTACGATTTCTGTCAAAATATTTTCATTGGTGGTCATCTGACGCATGATATCATTAACAAGAGTTACATTGTCAGTTCCGGTGGCTCCGCAGATCCAGGTACCGCCCCAGAAAAAGCCCTGCGGTCCTTCCACTGCGCCCCAGCCGCCGTCATAGCCGATGCTTCCCTCGGTGTCAGCTGCCATAGAAAAATTGATGAACCATGCCGGTCCAAAATAGCCAAATACATTTCCTTCCGGATAAAAGCCTTTCTTCCAGTCATCACCCCAGAGCTCATAGGTTGCAGCTTCGCCGGCATCTACCAGTTTTTTGGAATCGGTGACCCATTTCATCAGGTTCTCATCGATGTTAATTTTACCGTCAACCACCCACTGGGAGGTCACATTGTTGGAGTATACACGGTAAGTATCGTTTACGGAGGATATCATAGAATAGCCGGCTTCCTTCATGGTCGCTGCTGTCTTGTTAAAGGTATCCCAGTCAGACACATATTTCTGAATCTCTGCCGGATCGTCCGTGCCAAGCACTTCCTTTGCCGCTGCCCTGTTGTAGAACATTGCGCCGGGGCATCCCTGCCAGGAAACTCCCTTAAGGACACCATCGGAATCGGTCACGATATCTTTGGTGTACTGGTACTGGTTTGCAAGTTCATCTTCGGTAAGTCCGATGTCGTCAATCACTGCCAGGGTGTAATCGGTATTCACATATTTTAAGGCGTAATCCGCCTCCACCAGGAAAATATCGATTTTCTCATCTGCCGGAGCATCCGCCTGCTTTAACAGGGCTGCATCCAGGTTGTTCTGATAGGCATTGTCATCACTAGGCGTGATGGTCCATTTTACGGTCACATCGCCAATTTTCCCGGTGGTGCCGTCCACTTCCTCATAGCCTGGATAGTGGTCTGTGATACGTGTCTTAAATTCCTCGTTCCAGCAATATATATTTAACACCTTGCCCTCTTCTGTCGAAGTGTTTTCTGCCGTGTTCTCTTCAGACGCACTGCCTGTTGTACTCTCCTTCACTGTCGTGTCTGCTCCATCGGACGTCTTGACATCATCACTATCTACCGCTCCGGTACCGCAGCCCGCTAACGCAGCTGCCACCATAGTGGCACACAACAGGGAGCTGATAAGCTTCTTTTTCATAGAAAACCCTCCATTCGTTCTATGTAGTGCTCGTTTACATTGTTTTGAAATCCTAATACGCACCCTGACGGAGGTTTTTCCCCACAGACTGCCCCGGTACTAAAATTCCATCTATGACCACTCTCTCCACGAAAGCTGTTCGTGGGTTCTCTATCGTATCAATCAGCCTTTTTGCGGCTTCGCTTCCAATCCGTTCCGTATCCTGACGAATTGTAGTAAATTTGGGATGCAGCAGCTGGGAAATTCTGGTGCCGTCGTAACCGGCCACAGAAATATTTTCCGGAATGCGAAATCCCTTTTCGATAATGACGTTTCGTCCTCCAATCAGCGCTGTATCATCCGGATAAATGATGCAGGTCGGAGCCTCTCTTAACTGCAAAAGGTTCTCTGTCTCTCTGGCCGCCTCCTTCGTCTGCAAATACGCGCCAGGCCGGACATACTCATCGGGTACGGTAAGTCCCAGTTCCTCCATCGTTCGGTAAAAACTCGCCAGACGATCCTTTGTCACGTAGGAACTGCTCTGCCCATGTATGTACGCAATCTTTCGATGCCCCTGACGGTAGATGTACTTTACCAGCTCTTCCATTCCCTGAATATTGTTGGAGCACACCGCTGTACAGTTGTGATGTACATAATCAATGGTTACCACCGGCAGATCGCTGTTCATCAGCTTCTGGACCTCCGGATCGTTAAAATCATTGGCACAGACAATTGCAACTCCTGCAAAATTCCGGTATCTGCAATGCTCATAGTAGGATATCTTCCGATTTCCAAAACAGGTATTGATAAAAGTAATATCATACCCCTGACTCTCTGCCTGGACCTTCAGCCCGTTTAAGACCCCTGAAAAATACTCGTGGGTCAGACCGCTCCCTGCTTCCTCCTCAAAGAGGACGCCAATATTATAAGAACGGTTGGTCTTCAATGCCCTTGCAGCCGCATTTGGAAAATATCCCAATTCTTCCGCTGTTTTTTTGATACGATTTCTCGTCTCTTCACCGATATCTCTCTGATCATTTAATGCTTTGCTCACCGTTGCAGTGGATACCCCGCAGGTTTTCGCAATTGTTTTTAAAGATACCATGCTTCCTCCTTGGCGTGTTTTCTATCACTTAATCGTTTTCGCTTCTTCAGCATATATCACTTCGCATGCAAACGCAAGACCACTTTTTTATTTTCCAAAAACATATACACTTTCTTTTCCTTTTTCGCCTATTTTTGCATTTTCAAATCATTTTCCTGCGTTCAACAGTATCTGCCGGCTTTCTGTTCTGTAAATGCAAAGACCTGCTAACTCCTTCCCTCTTTCTTTAAATTTTTTATTGCATTTTTCCGTTTTCCCATATATACTCTATGTAACAGTCCGCCACTTAATCGTTTTCGCGATTATTTTTTAAAAAATTGGAGGGCTTTCACATGAAATACGGCTATTTTGATGACTCTCACAAAGAATATGTCATCACGTCACCAAAGACACCACTGCCCTGGATCAACTATCTGGGCTCTCTGGACTTTTTCTCACTGATTTCTAATACCTGCGGCGGTTACAGTTTCTACAAAGATGCAAAGCTGCTGCGCCTGACCCGGTACCGCTACAACAATGTTCCCGGGGACAGTAACGGCCATTATTATTACATAAAGGACAATGATACCATATGGAATCCCGGCTGGATGCCCACGAAAGCCCCACTGGATTCCTACGAGTGCCGCCATGGACTGGGGTATTCTGTTTTTCGAAGTTCCAGGAATGAAATTTCTGCGGAGCTTACTGCTTTCGTTCCGGTGAAAGATGCCTGCGAAATTAATAAACTGACGCTCAGCAACACCAGTGGTCATAGCAGGGATATCTCACTTTTTTCCTATGTGGAGTTCTGCCTCTGGAATGCTATGGACGACATGACGAATTTTCAGCGAAATTATTCCATCGGGGAAGTGGAGGTTCACGGTTCCGCCATTTACCACAAGACGGAATATCGGGAGCGGCGGAACCACTATGCCCTTTACGCCGTGAATGCTCCGGTGGAAGGCTTTGATACGGACCGGGATGCTTTTCTTGGCGCTTACGGCGAAAATTCCGCGCCGGAAGTAGTGGTAAACGGACTTTCCAAAAATTCTCTGGCAAGCGGCTGGGCGCCTGTCGGTTCCCATCACCTGAAACTTTCCCTTGCCCCCGGCGAGTCACGGACTTTTGTTTTTTTGCTGGGCTATGTGGAGAATCCGGTTTCGGAAAAATGGATCGGCCGCCCCGAAGACGGCGTCATCAATCGGGCACCTGCCGAAGTACTGATGGAAAAATACGACACCACGGAAAAAGCAGATGCTGCGCTTGCAGACTTAAAAGCTTACTGGAACAGCCTGCTCTCTCGTTTTACGCTCTCCTCTTCGGAAGAGAAGCTGGACCGGATGGTAAATATCTGGCATCAATACCAGTGCATGGTCACTTTTAATATGAGCCGTTCCGCCTCCTATTTCGAATCCGGCATCGGCCGTGGTATGGGCTTTCGGGATTCCTGCCAGGATCTGCTGGGTTTTGTTCATCTGGTCCCGGACCGGGCAAGGCAGCGCCTCTTAGACATTGCCTCCACCCAATTTGAGGACGGAAGTGCCTACCATCAGTATCAGCCGCTGACGAAAAAGGGGAATTCTGATGTTGGAAGCGGTTTTAACGACGATCCGCTGTGGCTGATTGCCGGTACTTCTGCCTATCTAAAAGAAACCGGGGATTACAGCATTTTAGATGAGATAACGCCCTACGACAACGATATGTCGAAGGCTACTGATTTTATGGAGCATCTGCGGCGCTCATTCCACTACACCCTGGAACACTTAGGTCCTCACGGTCTGCCTCTGATTGGCAGAGCGGACTGGAATGATTGTCTGAATTTAAACTGCTTTTCCACGGAACCTGGAGAATCCTTCCAAACTTTTGGTCCCTCCGAAGGGCCAACGGCGGAATCGGTGTTTATTGCAGGGATGTTCGTACGATACGGAAAAGATTATGTGGACATCTGCCGCCATAGAGGACGTATTGCTGCCACAGAACTTGTAAGCACTGAACCACCAAAAACCTTGCCATCAGAAACAACATCAGTGAATACTAAAACAGAAAATTCACAGTCTATAAACGATGCTCTGGCAGATGCAATGCTGGCAGAAACCATGCTGGCAGAAACCATGCTAGCAGAAAAAGCTCTCGCTGACATGGAAAAATCAGTACTTGAGGCGGGTTGGGACGGAGAATGGTTCCTGCGGGCTTACGACCACTACGGGAACAAAATCGGTTCCAAAGAATGTGAAGAAGGGAAAATTTTTATTGAACCCCAGGGTTTTTGTGTCATGGGCGAGATTGGTCTTAAAGAGGGCTGCTGCCAAAAAGCAATGGAATCCGCAGAAAAATATCTGGACACGGAATACGGCATTGTACTCCTGCAGCCTGCCT
>JAGASC010000298.1 GCA_017621905.1 Roseburia sp. | reverse complement strand
GAAGTGGCAGATTATATCAGTAGCCTTGATATGAGTATATTTGTGCTTGATTATGATCATAATGCGCCTACAAAGGAACATTTGCTGGAAACGCATGAACCATTTTTTAAACGAATCAGGGAAAAGCATCCAGAGCTTCCGGTTATTATGATGACAAGACCAGCTGCTGTGTACACGGAGGATGATAAGCTCCGGCGTGAAATTGTTCGAAAAACTTATGAAAATGCGGTGGCATCCGGAGACACGAATGTATATTTTATCGATGGAGAGACTTTTTATGGAGAAAAAGACCGTGAATTGTGTTCTATCGATACGGTACATCCAAATGATATTGGGTTTTTGCGTATGGCAGACACTATTGAACCGGTAATGAGAAAAATATTAAATTTATGGTAATTATTCAGGAGAGCCTTAATTGAGAAATTCAAGAAAAGAGCAAATTTTCCCCCCAAATAATATGCAACGCCGGCTGAAATTCAAAAGGAAGCGGTGGTTGTGAGAAAATTATTATTCAAGATACAGGAGGTATCAAGATGGATTTTATCAAAGAAAAAATACGTGTCATGACAGAAAAGCTGAAAGAACTTTATGTCCTGCAGCAGGAAAACGTAGAATATACCTACATAGAATGCCCGCAGTACAAAACGACCAATGTTCCACCTGCATTAAGTGCGAACTGGAAACCTTATGAACCCAATATTCTTTTTGATGGAGTTGATACCCATTACTGGTTGCATCTACAGGTAAAAGCAACTGCGCCCCAGGAACACAAGGAACTCCGTCTCTGTGTGAAGACCGGCAGAGAAGGTCAGTGGGATTCCTTGAACCCTCAGTTTACGGTATTCGTAAACGGTGTCACGACCCAGGCGCTGGACGCAAATCACACCTGGCTTCCGCTGGAATATGGACAGAATTATGACATTTACATGTATCTTTACACCGGTATGCTGGGCGGACATTTTGAGGTAGAGATGTCATTGGCTGAAGTTGACCTGCGCGTAGAAGCACTCTACTACGACATAGAGGTCCCCTATGAAGCAATGCAGGAACTGGCCCCGGAATCCTACGACTACATCAAAATTCGCGATTGCATCGACAAGGCGCTGCTTTATCTGGACCTTAGGCATGTGTATTCCGAAGATTTCTACAACAGTGTGGAGCAAACGCTTGCTTACCTGAAAACAGAATTTTACGAAAAGATTTGTGGCGACAGCGAAAGCATTGTTTCCTGCATCGGTCACACCCATATTGATGTGGCATGGCTCTGGACCGTAGCCCAGACAAGAGAAAAAGCCCAGAGAAGCTTCTCTACGGTCATCAATTTAATAAAACGCTATAAGGACTATATTTTCATGTCCAGCCAGCCCCAGTTATATCAGCATGTAAAAGAGTGTGACCCGGAATTATATGAAAAAATAAAAGAAGCCATAAAAGACGGCCACTGGGAGCCGGAAGGCGCTATGTGGCTGGAAGCGGACACGAACTTAATCAGTGGAGAAAGCCTGATTCGCCAAATCCTTTACGGCAAAAAGTTCATGAAGGACGAATTTGACGTAGAGAGCAAAATTCTCTGGCTCCCGGATGTCTTCGGTTATAGCGGCGCCCTTCCTCAGATTTTGAAAAAATGTGGGGTAGACAAATTTTTCACCGCCAAGATGAGCTGGAGTGAATCCAATAAGCTGCCCAATGACACATTTATTTGGGAAGGTATTGACGGCAGCCGCGTATTTACTTCCATCATACAGAGCTATGTATGCAGGATGAATGCAGGGACCTTAAAGAAAACCTGGGATAACTATAAAAATAAATCCTATACCAACAACACGCTGGTTACCTTTGGTTTTGGTGACGGCGGCGGCGGAACCACACATGAAATGTTGGAGCACTACAAACGCTTAAAATATGGTCTTCCCGGTATACCAATGGCCCGTATCGAAAAAGCCGGTACTTTTTTTGACAGGATTGAAAAAGATTTTACAAAGAACGCCAAAGCGCTTAAGAAAGAGCCCAGATGGAAAGGCGAAATGTATCTGGAAATGCACAGGGGCACTTATACTTCCATTGCCAAGAATAAGCGAAATAACCGAAAGAGTGAGCTCCTGTACTTGAAGGCCGAAACACTGGCTGCAGCAGATCTGGTATTGAACAACGGATTATACCCAACAGATATCATTCATAAAAATACCGTCAATATCCTGCTGAACCAGTTCCACGACATTATCCCGGGTTCTTCCATCAAGGAAGTATACGAAGTGACAGATCAGGAATATGCCAACATTTTAGGTGACGGCCAGGCCATTGTGGACGATAAGCTGCGCAGCTTGAAAGAAAACCTGAACACGCAGGGCGGCATTTTTGTATACAACCCCACCTCCTTTGCAGTCAGCCGCTACATCACGCTGGAAGGAAAAACATATTTTGCAGAAAATATTCCTGCCCATGGCTGGAAAGTAGTCCCCGCCATCCAGGCAGACAATGGTATTACGGTAACAGAGAAATCCGTTGAAAACGATGTAATCAAGGTTGTTTTCAATGACAAGTACCATATCGTATCCGTTTTTGATAAACAGCAGCAGCGCGAGCTGATACCGGAAGGCGAAGAAGCAGGACGGCTGGAAGTATTCGAGGATTATCCAAGGGAATATGATGCCTGGGAAATTACGGATTACTACAAACAGAAAATGTGGCTTGCGGATGATGTGGATGAAGTGAAACTTTTGGAAAACGGTATTCGCATCCGCAGAAAATATCAGGATTCCACCATCATCCAGGACATTGTTCTGACCAGAGATTCCAAGCGGGTGGATTTTGTGACAGAAGTAGACTGGCATGAGGATCATGTACTTCTGAAAGCCGCATTTCCGGTAGATATTCATAACACCAGAGCAACCTATGATATTCAGTTTGGTAATCTGGAGCGTCCGACACATCAAAATACCAGCTGGGATGCAGCCAAATTCGAAGTATGTGCGCATAAATGGGCGGATCTTTCCGAGGGCAATTACGGTGTAAGTATTTTAAATGACTGCAAGTACGGCTACAGCATTGAAGATAATGTTATGAAGATTTCCCTGCTGAAAGCTGCTACCTATCCGAATCCGGACGCGGACAGAGGCATCAACCATTTTACATATTCGCTGTATCCGCACAAAGGAGATTTCAGGGAAGGAAAGACTGTGGAGGAAGGTTATCTGCTGAACTGCCCGTTGGATGCGTCATTTGCCCCGAAGACAAATGGAACACTTTCCGATCACTTTTCTTTAGTGAGCTGCCTTCAGGAAAATATCGTGGTTGAGACCATAAAGAAAGCGGAAGAAAGTGACGACATTATTGTACGTTTCTATGATTCCTACAATCAGAAAACACTTGTTGCGCTGCAGACTGCTTTTGATTATAAAGAGGTTTATCTGTGTGACATGCTGGAGAATAATCTGGAGAAACTGGAGAGCAAGGATGGATGCGTCACTGTCCCGGTTAAGAATTTTGAGATTATTACTTTGAAGTTTGTAAGATGAGAAATAATACGATTATTTGCGCGAAGTCCTATTTGCGGATTCCGCTCGTATGAGCATCAATAAAACATAATAACAAAGGAGTATGTATGAAACAGTGCTATTTAAATTATGTAAACATAAAGCAGGGAACGGACTCAACAGAGCGTTTTTCCTGTGGCAACACACTTCCGTTGATTCAGCGACCGTTTGGAATGATTGCTTTTGCACCTCAGACGAAGGGAAGTGACAGATGGTGGTATAGCCCGTATGCAAAAACAATAGAAGGTATTCGACTGACACATCAGCCAAGTCCTTGGATCGGTGATTACGGAACATTGATGATCACACCTCAGGCTGATGTTATTAAGGATAGATTTTTTGAGACATGGACGGGCATTCGTGAAAAAGACACAGTTTTGCGACCGGATTATCTGAGGATGGGATTTCTTCGCTCGGGAAGTGTAATGGAGGTGGCAAACACGAAGCGATGCGGTGATATCAAGGTAGTTTTTCAACATAAAATGAAGTCCTGCATTTCGATTTTTAATATGATGGGAAACGCACATTTTGAGGTGGATGAAAGAGAGGCAGAAGTGCGTGGATATACAGATGGCTATTGTCTGGGAAAGGCAGAAAATTTTAAAATGTTTTTTGTCGTAAAACCGCGTGGAGCTTGGCTGGATTGGAATGAGTCCGAAATTGTGGAAAATGATCTGAAGGGTGCCGGAGTGCATCTTAAAGTAAAAGAGAACATGACACAGGCAGAATTTGTTTTGGGGATTTCTTATATCAGTTATGAACAGGCTCGTCTTAATTGTAAAGAGATCGGAGAAAGAAGCTTTGAGGAAGTCAGAGAGGAAAGTACACAGGAATGGGAAGATTATCTGTCATTGATATCCATTCATGCAGAAGAGGATGTGAGTCGCACCTTTTATTCCTGCATGTACAGAACTGGGCTGTTCCCACATGCTGCGTTTGAATTGGATGCAGAAGGGAAAGCGATTCATTACAGCCCTTATACCGGAAAAGTACATGATGGTGTCCGGTACGTGGATCAAGGCTTCTGGGATACATACAGAACAATATTGCCGTTACATCTTTTAATCCGACCGGATTTGTACAAAGAAGAGATAGAAAGTGCTTTAAATGATTATCGGGAAGGTGGTTGGCTGCCGAGGTGGACAGCACCCGGTGAGGTGGGGTGTATGCCTAGCACATTGATTGATTCTGTGATGGCGCAGGCTGCAACAGCGGGTTTGTTGGAGCGTGAAACATTAGAAGAAGTGTTTGAGGCGATGAAGCATCATGCGAACCACACAGCATCGGAGGATCGGTTTGGCAGATGTGGGATTGCAGATTATTTAAAGTTGCAGTATGTACCTTATGAAGCGCATGTAGAGAGTGTGAACCTGACACTGGATTTTGCATATGGTGATTATTGTATTGCAAAAGTGGCAGAAGCGTTAAGAAAGGAAGAAAAGGAAGAATATTTAAAGAGAGCCTTGAATTATCAAACCTGTTTTGACAGAGAGACCGGATTTATGCGAGCAAAAGACCGGCAGGGGGCATTTAGGGAGCCATTCGATCCATTTGCATGGGGCGGCGATTATACAGAGGGCAGTGCATGGCAGACACTGTTTGCAGTTCCGCATGATTTGTCTGGTTTGGCAAAGCTGATGGGAGGAAACGAAAATCTGCTGGAAAAATTAGATGAACTGTTTGCAACACCGCCGTATTATAGAGTGGGTGGATATGGAGTAGAAATACACGAGATGACTGAAATGGCCGAAGATGATTTTGGACAGTGCGCAATCAGCAATCAGCCAAGCTTTCATTTGCCGTATATCTATGCCTGCTTTGGAAAAACAGAGAAGACAATATATTGGGTGGATCGAATCTGCAGGGAAACATTCAGCGACAAGCCGGACGGATTTCCGGGTGATGAGGACAATGGCACAACTGCAGCGTGGTATATTTTAAGTTGTCTTGGTCTTTACCCGATGTGTCCTGCAGATAATACATGGGTAAAGATACCGGCTAGAGTAGCAGGTACCATTATGGGAGAAGATATCGGATCTTTTAAAGAAAAATTGAAGGAAATGGTATTATAAGAGGAACAGTTCAGAATTGCTTGAACCGATACAAGAAAAGAATCACAGAGAAGATACTGGAATTATATGAGAAAAGGATGTAGTATGAAACATAGTGGCATATTACAACTTTAATTGAGGGGAGAATGAAATGCGTTGCCAAGGGTTGAGTGTCAAACAGTCAAAAGAAAAGAATATGCATTTTTTAAAAGTAGTATCGGTGGTTCTGTTTTCTGCTCTGGTG
>JAGASC010000297.1 GCA_017621905.1 Roseburia sp. | reverse complement strand
GGGCAGATATTGCTGAAATATCTGAAAGTGGAAAAGCATCCGCTACTTTTGCTGTTGGCGATACAAGAACAATCACATTTGGGGATTCTGAATTGGAATTAATGATTGCAGGATTTGACCATGACGATTTGGCAGATGGAAGTGGAAAAGCAGGAATATCCATTATATGCAATACCCTTCCTAGCGAAATAACGTGCGCGTTCGGTAGTTACATATATGCCAATGCAAGTAACACTTTGAGAACGTATTTGAATGGAACAGTGCTAGAAATGTTGCCGAGTGATTTGCAAGCTGTTATCAAAGAGATTTCAAAACCTTGTGACGCTAACTATAGTAGTGGCAACACTTCTACTATAGATGTTACTGGTCAACTATTCCCGCTTTCATTCAACGAGGTAAACAACCAACCTGCCAGTACCAATTTTTTAACTTTAGGAGAAACGTACGAAGCATTTAGCTTGGAGAAAGCGAGCTATAAGGCTTATATTCATGGAGCTACTGCATACGGACAGTATTTGACACGACAGAATTACCATGTAGGTACAGTATCTTCAGCCGTAATTGACCCAAATGCGACCAAAGGATATGGCTTTGGGGTTACATCTGCAACATATGTTAGATTTTGTTTCTGCATCTAAAAATCAAAGGACATCTTCCCCAGGTGTCTTTGTAAAATCGTGTTTAACTTAAATATCTCATAGAAAGGAAGTGAAACCAATGTACGTGGATATTCAGACGATTATAAGTATTTCTGCACTCATTACCGCATTACTGACAATCGGGGGATTATTTTTTACGATTTTCAAGTGGTTTAGAAAGCAGAAGCGGCATGACATCATTATTTCGGACATGCAGGACGAACAATGCTTATTGACTTATGGTGTGTTGGCTTGCTTAAAGGGATTAAGTGAGCAGGGGTGTAATGGTCCTGTTACCGAAGCCATAAATAAAATCGAAAAGCATTTAAATTTAAAAGCACACGAACATGATAATCATTTACATAATTAAGGGAGGAAAATCATGACTATCAACACAATTTTAACTATTGTACTTATTGTAGCCACACTGATACTTGTCGGTGTCGGAATCTATTTCTACTTTCGGGACAAGTCACTGGGAGAAATCCGCGCGGAAGTATACCAGTTATTTCTAAAAGCAGAACACAACCCAGAATTTGCGGAATCTGGTAAACAGAAAATGAAATGGGTGCTCAGCCGGGCTAGAATGCTATTGCCGAATTGGATTCAGGTATTTATTACAGATGTATTCCTGGAAAAAATCGTGCAGGGCTGGTTCGATGCAGTTAAGGACCTTTTGGACGATGGAAAATTAAATAAATCGAATAAAGAAGTCGAAAGCGGGGAATAACAATATGCGAACAATAGATGAAAGCAACGCAAGGGCAAAAGAGATGTGCGCTGGTGGCTACCGGTATCTGTATGGCGGGAAAGGACAGGATTATACCACTGCTCTGGTAGAACAGCTACATAAGCTGTACCCTTCCTGCGTACCATTGGAAGAGGCCTTAAAGGACGCCGATAAAGGTTATAAGGCAATTGACTGCTCCGGGCTGGTCTGCGATGTGCTGGGCATTTCCAACATGGGCTCTGCGCAGCTGAGGAGCACCGCGGTCAAACGATTATCCGTCAGCAAGGCAAATGCACAGCCTGGCATGGTACTCTGGCGGAGTGGACATGTTGCTTATGTTGGCGAGGACTTAAAAATCTATGAGGCGGCAGGCACTAAGACAGACATGCGTGTGTCCACTTTTGACAGCCGTGCAGGTGCGTTTACAGAGCTTCTGGTGGTAAAGGGTTCTGCGCTGGCGGCCGGTGAAACTTCTGCCAAAAAGGCTAATCCATACACGGAGCCGACCAGAGTTATCCAGTACAAGAAAATTGGCATGATGAAGGGCGATGATGTGTGCTGGGTACAGTTTGAGTTGCAGGAGGCAGGCTATGACATCGAGATTGACGGGAAATTTGGTCCTGCATCGGACAAGGCACTGCGGGCATTCCAGGCATCCTGCAAGATTACCGTGGACGGCAAGTGTGGACCGGCGACGAGAAAATATTTGAAAGCAAATTAGGTATGATGAAGAGCCAGCATGGAGAAATCTGTGCTGGCTCTTTAATCCTATAAAAAAGTACATGGTAATAATTCACAAATCATGGTTGGTAACATGTTGGCAACAAAAAACGCTGTTTTTTCAGCAAAATCAATACAGGGCAATTATCCAGAGTATAATTTTTCGCAGAATATATTGTAAATGATTTAAGGAGGTGTTGCAAAAATGCGACACCTCCTTTTACTTGTGCGCCATGGCGCGCTCTAACGGTCAGATTCTGTATATAACCGTAAGACTTTCGGTAAAAAAGATTATCTTCCGCCTCTTCTTGCCTTGAATTGCTCTACGATTTCTATCATTTCCTCAGAAGGATTAGAGATAACTGCAGAAGCAAAAATCTTGCATGCCGGCTTGCTGTTTACCTTTTCTATAGCAGCAGTTACGGCAGCAACATCGCCGCCCACAAATACAAGCGCATGGCCACCGCATTTGGTATCCTGCGTTATATATTCTACTTCTGAAGTCTTTAACATCTGGTCCGCAACAATGACAGCGTTTGACGCCCCCAGAACTTCTACTAATCCGTATGCACCGTATCTCATATGTGTACCTCTACTTTCAAGATTATTTATTGATGGTCATAGCTGCTGCAATCTCGGTTCCGGCATCCGGAGATGCGATCACTGTGTGTGCTACGATTTTTGCAATCGGGGCAGCAGCGGCAAGGGCAGCTTCCATGGCAGCATTGACATCAGAGACACTGCCTCTCATCTTTACACACGCACCTGCGCTGAGACGATTTCTTTCTACAGACTGTATCTTTACATTTGCAGCTTTTGCTGCAGCATCCAAAGCAACAAAACAGGCACACTCGCTGTCAAGTTCAAATACACCAATTGCCATACCGTCATATTTTCCGCTCATAACTGATTCTCCGTTTTCTGATATTTTCTTATGTATAGAACAACTTCATAACTATTAATTTATCATGGATTGAAAGAATTGGCAACACCTCTTTTTGCACAAAACACGAGGTCTATAAAAAGATCTGTAATGAAGTTTTCTTTTTCAGGATAACCATAGCACACCCCGCCATAACCACCTGGCTCACCAGCATCCCAACCAGATAACTCTTAATCCCCCACATCGGAACCGCCAACAGCACAAAGAGAATCCTCACCCCGCAGCCCACCAGGTTCAAGCAAAACGTAATCCCCGGATACCCCAGCCCCTGCAGCACACTATTTAACGTAGCACTCAAATAAAGAAAGGGACAAATCCATCCCAGCGTCACAATAAACGTTCCGGACAACGCATTCCCAAACAACGCATTCCCCAGAAAATCCCCGGCAAGCAGAAACCCGGTAGTACAAAACAACCCAAGCGCCAGGCAAGTCTCTATCGTTTTACGTATGGTCCGCCGAATCAACGGCCCATTCCCCGCTGCCTGCGCCTCGGAAATCGTAGGCAGCAGCAGTACCGAGACCGAATTTGCAATCACCGACGGAAACATAATCACCGACATAGACATCCCAGTAAGTATCCCATACACCGCCAAAGCCTCCGAAGACGTATACCCAAAAGCCCGCAGCCGGTTCGGGATCATAACATTCTCAAAGGTAGCAAACAAGTTCAGCACCACCCGGTTCGCCGTCAGCGGCACTGCCATAGCAAGCAGGTTCCTCGTACACACAGAAATCCGAATCGAAGGCACCCCTTTCCCGGGCAAAAACCTTGCTGCACTGACCGACACCAATGTACTTGCCACTTCCCCGATCACAATCCCCCACATGGTAACAGACAAAGCAAGCGGCCTCTGTTCATTCACACTGATCTGATACATCAAAAAAACACTGCCCACCCGTGCCACCTGCTCCACCAGCTGGCACACAGAGGGAATTGCAGTTTTTCGCAGTCCATAATAATACCCATTAATACATGCATGCACACAGCTCGGCACAAAAGACAGAGAAAGCACCGCAAGCAGCGGCCCACACCGCGCATCCCCCAGCCAGGACGCAGCAATAAAATCCGCATACTTCCAGACAAGAACCCCAGTCAGCGCAGAAAGTGACAGCGAAATCACAAGCCCGATCAAAAGATAACGTTTTGCCCCCGCCGGATTTTTCCGTCCTATTTCCATGGACACAAATTTTGAAATCGCAGTCTGAATCCCCGCCGCCGTCACAGCAAACCCCACCGCCATGACTGGAGAAACCAGCTGATAAATTCCCAAACCTTCTGCACCAATGATGCGGGATAGGAATACTCTATAGAAGAAGCCAATAATACGGGTAAGCACGCCTGCTATGGTAAGCAGCAGTGTGCCGGTAATAAATGAACTTTTATAAAAAGGTTTTTTAGACAATGAGGCCTCCCAGGCAGATAGGGTTTCATTACGATTCACGGTCACTGTATTGTGAAGTGTTTGCAGGCATAGAAACGCAATCCCTGGTCGGACGACAGAACAGGCGGTTCGCTGCATGCCGGTCGTTTCGTGGAGTGTGTTATTGATGCCGGAGGAAAGACTATGAAAAGTAATGTTTTTTATAATATATGTAGAAAATGAGAGGAAAATGAGTCGTATGGAAGAGACAGTTTATCGGGAACATGGAATATATCTGGACAATACAGCGACAACACGAATGTCCGAGGGCGTAAAGTCGGCCATGGACCCATATTTAACAGAACAATTCGGCAATGCATCCACCGTATACAGCTACGGCGAAGCGGCAAAAAACGCCATCGAAACAGCCCGGGAAACCATCGCAGCATCCTTAGATGCAAAACCGTCTGAAATCTACTTTACCGCAGGCGGCTCCGAGTCGGACAACTGGGCCATCAAATGCATCGCCGGTGAATATAAAAAAACAGGAAATCACATCATCACCAGCCGCATCGAGCACCATGCGGTTTTAAACTCCTGTGAATACCTACAAAAGCTGGGCTACCGGGTCACCTACTTAGACGTAGATGAAACCGGCATCTTAGAACCGGAAAAAATACAGGCGGCCATAACCCCCCAGACCACCTTAATCTCCGTTATGTTCGGAAACAACGAAGTGGGAACCATAGAGCCCATTGGGCAAATCGGAGCCCTGGCCAGAGAAAAACAGATCCTGTTCCACACAGATGCCGTCCAGGCCTACGCCCAGATTCCCATCTCCGTACGCCATTACCCCATAGACCTGCTCTCCGCCAGCGCACACAAATTTCACGGACCCAAAGGCGTAGGCTTCCTCTACATCCGGGAAGGTGTCCGCATCCCGTCCTTCATCCACGGCGGCGCTCAGGAGCGCGGCAAGCGCGCCGGAACTGAAAACGTGCCGGGCATCGTAGGCATGGGAAAAGCCGTAGAAGAGGCCTTTGCCAACATGAATTTGCGCATCCGCCGCGAAACCATGCTCCGCAACTACCTGATTGAAAAAATACTCCACGAAATCCCGGACTCCAGATTAAATGGCCACCGCACAAAACGCCTCCCCGGCAACACCAGCTTCAGCTTCAAAAACATCGATGGCGCATCCTTATTAATCTTACTGGAAGAAGACAACATCTGTGCCTCCGGCGGTTCCGCATGTAACACCGGCGAAGCACGTATTTCCTACGTAATCGAAGCCCTCGGTGTCCCCGCAGACTACGCCCCCGGTACCATCCGAATGACCTTAAGCGGCGACACCACCCGTACCGAAATCGACACCGCCGTTCTATCTTTGAAGCGCAACATCGCCCGGCTGCGCGGAAAATAAAAAAATTTATCCCCGGCTGATAAAATATGTCTTAGTAATTGTACTATTTTTGGAGAAATTCTGATAAAGCGGGGTCCCAGAGAGGAATTTTTTTGCATAGACCCCCGTGAGGAAGAAAAAGAGAACATTTCTCCGGAAAAACTGGGGAAAACGGGGTCTCAGAGAGAAATTTTTTTGTATAGACCCCCGCATGGAAGAAAAAGAGAACATTTTTCCGGAAAAACCGGGGAAAACGGGGTCTCAGAGAGGAATTTTTTTGCATAGACCCCCGTGAGGAAGAAAAAG
>JAGASC010000296.1 GCA_017621905.1 Roseburia sp. | reverse complement strand
TGCGGCATATGAAGCATTAGAAGCAGCATCGGAAAAACTGACTAAAAAGTCTGTAACTGTGACCGGTCAGGTCGTACAAACGACAACTCAGCAAAGTACTCAAACTGTTCAGCAGAGTACAGAAAACAGTGAAGAGAGTCAGATGACCACCAGTCCAAAGACAGGAGACAACGCACCACTTGCTATGATGGTTATAATCTGTATGGCAGGTATCGCGGTGACAACAGTGGCAGTGCTGCTGAGAAAACGCAGACGCAGCTGATAGAAAAAAGGAAGCAGATCCAATATAGGAACTGCTTCCTTTTTCTGGTTATTCAAATAACGGTATCAAAAGAACTGTGGCTAACTGGCTTTCCTGCTGTTCATAATGCAGCCCGTAATCTTCCCCAAATACAATTTGAATACGCTGGTGGACATTGCGGATACCAAGACCGCTGCTGTTGCGCTGAAGCTGACAGTCGCCGTTTAAGTAACTGTTTAGGCGTTCCGCAGAAACAGTTGCCGGATTGTTTGGAGAAATATCGTTCTTAAGAATGATGGACACCGAATCTCCCGACATGTTGATGTAAGCCGAGAGAGAAAGATAACGGTAACCGTCCGGCTGTGCGCCGCAGTACATAATGCTGTTCTCAATGAGCGGCTGGATGATGGATTTTGGCAGCTTTGCGTCTGCTGCTTTTGGATTAATTTCACTGGTGTAGCAGATGTTGTTGTCATAGCGGAACTGCTGGATGCTTACATACTTGTCCACTATTTTCAATTCCTCGGAGAGTGTGACCAGCTGGTCCGGCTGATTGATGTTATAGCGAAGCAGACTGGCCAGATTGGACAGAACATCGTTCAGTTCGTTTTCCCCGTGCATCAGTGCCATGCAGCCGACAGAATCCAGTGTATTATAGAGAAAATGAGGATTGATCTGGGCCTGCAGCATCTGATATTTTAGCTGCCGCTGTTCCTCAGCATAGTTATAAATCTGCTGAATCAGGGCCTGTTCTCTTTCTGCCATATCATTAAAACAGCGATACAGGGTACCGATTTCATCCCTGGAGTAGTAGGGAGTGATGGGCGAGAGGGAAGACTGCATTTCCATGTGGGCGCTTAGTTTCCGGATGGGCCGGGTAATAAATTGGGAAAAGAAAGCGGAAAGAAGGACGCCAATTGCAATGCTTAAAAGCAGCATCCAGATGATCACCTTCAGCTCTGCGTAAACCTGATGCTTTAGGGTATATTCCGGCATAAAGAAGAGTAGGTGAATATTGTTTGCCGGAGTGTTCTCCCAAATATGGTAAGAGATTCCCTGCATGGTAACAGTGGAATCATTATGCATGCCATCTGAAGTGTACATGCTTGTGATGTCCTGATTCATCAGAGAGGTATCACGGGCATATATGATACGGTTTTGGCTGTCTGTGATAAAAAACAGGGGAACGCTGTCAAAAGCACTGTTGTCCAGTTGGCTGGTAATCCAGGAAATATCGATACCAATCAAAAAAATACCGATGGAATAATGCTGTACTGCGTTGTTTATTAGAAAATTTCCCTCAAGGGAGCTGGCGATCCAGATCGTGTCCGGGTTGTCCTGGTTCATGAACCAGAAAGGAGAACCAACGCTGTCAAGCGTGTCAAGGAACCAGGAATCATCCATAAGGTTCTTTTCATTAATTACGGAAAAGGAGGAGAGATCATAGTTTTTGACAGATTTGCTCAAAAAATTATCTTTGGGAGAAGAAAGAAAGCTGGCCATAAAAAAATTATCGTGCAGGCATAAATAGGCGCGGTAATGAATATCTTCTCCGATGGCAGATTTTATGAGGGAATTAAAATTTTGGTGTAATTGTTTGTAAGAATGATAATGAAAATAGAAATCGCTGGTATCATTTTCAAGCTCTGTAATCAGGGAAGGTATTTCTGCAGTCATCCACTCGCTGATGGTATTCGTACGCTGAAAAAAATCATCGATGGTATGGGTGTAATTCTGTATAAGAATCCGGGTAGATTTGTCTAGCGATTCTGAAGCAAGGCGATAGGAGTTCCGATACATGACGATGCTTCCGGACATCAGGGAAATTAGAAGCACGGATGTGAAAATACAGAACAGTTTTTGGCTCAGACCGAATATTTTTTTTGATGTATGGCTTTGCATGGTTTTCTCCTTATTGTATTTGCGGGCAACAGTTCAGTTGCCTGAACTGTTGCTTTGATGGGGCATCTGGCTTTTGTGTATCCGGTAGTCGGTCGGTGAAATGTCGAGCAGCTTTTTAAAGCTGCGGCAGAAGTAATTGGTGCTGGAGTAGCCGGTGCACTGTGCAATCTCTGCGATGGACAGCTGGGTATTCATTAATAATCGGCAGGCCTGGTTCAGGCGGAGATGACCAATATAGGCGGTCAGGGATACGCCGATATCCCGCTTAAAGCTCCGGCTCAGGTAATCGCTAGAAAAGCCGAAATGATCCGCGATGGAGGCAACACTTAATTGCGGATTGTTCAGATTTTTCATGATATACAGTTTGACCTGCTCCGTCAGCTGACTGTTCCGGTTATTTGCAGAAAGCATAGATTGATTTGTCAGATAACTTTGGTACAATTCTTTGATATAATTTACGATGTCCGTTTTCAGGGAGAACAGGGACATCTCAGAGAGTGCGAAGGAATGTCTTTTTTGCTGATGATCGGGATAAGCTTCTTCCATTACATCAAAAAGGAGGCCAATGAGGAATGCGGCATTTCTTTGAAGCATAGAAAAGTCGCTAACCGAGCTGTCGGACAGATTTTGGAAAAAATTCTCAAAATAAGCCTCATTTCTGCAGCGCAGCTGTTGTGTGAATTCCTCCTGTAAGGATGGGTCATCCATCAGCCGGTTCAGAAAAAAGTGGTTTGACATAGAAGAGGACAGCCGCTTTAAGATGTTTGTAATCTGGGCAAGCTTCCTGGCATCAATAGGCTTTAAAATATATTCGATAACACCGTAATGAAGGGATTGCTGGGCTGCAGTAAAGCTCTCATAGGCGCTTAGAAAAATAAGGGCGGTGTTATCGGAAACGGAACGGATTTTTTTGCAGAATTCTTCCCCACTCATCTCCGGCATTTTCAAGTCAGTAATGATAACGTCCGGTTTGGTCTCATGGAAACGTTTAAGACCTTCCGCGCCATCGGCGGCTTCTGCTACGATCGTACAGTCGATGTCTGTCCAGGGGATGAGCTTGCGCAGGCATTTACGAACGTTCGTATCATCATCTACAATCATAACTTTTAGCATAAGTTCCTCCCAAAATAGAAAGTATACTCTCTGAATCTTGATTCACGCCAATTCATTGACCCCTGTTATTACCGCAATATACGGTCTATGATCCGATACAATGTCTGCTGGAATATCTGCAACCTCCCCACAGATCAATTTTTGCCTTCAGCAGACAACGTGTTTCATAATAACCATCATATGCCTGTACTTTTGGATCCGGAATCGGAATAATTTGATAATAAAATACTTTTAAAAGGTTGTCAATTTAGAAAGGCGAAATGGCAAAAAATGGACGGAATT
The DNA here is from genome assembly GCA_017621905.1 of Roseburia sp. GTDB lineage: Bacteria > Bacillota > Clostridia > Lachnospirales > Lachnospiraceae > Roseburia. The sequence goes on along the minus strand of JAGASC010000296.1, from coordinate 795 downwards.
GTGCAATGAAAAGTCGGAAAAGTGCTGTAAAGACGGATATATGCTATAAAGTACGGGAAAGTGGTATTTTTCTAAGATTTTTTGGATGATATAATTTATAATGTCGTCAGACATTATGCGCGCGTTACAGCCATATCAGACTAGCCCCCATACCGGATAGACGCATTGGTTTTGTGACGGCTTTCTACAAGTCCAGACATGGGTCGATTGAGGTGAAATGGAATATAGAGGGGGACGTTGTAGTCTACGAATTTGGTATTCCATGTGGTGTCACAGCAGAAAATTCTCTTGGGGGAGATTTAAAGGGACAGATTGGTCAGGGCAGGTATATTTTTTCGAGGAATTTCCGGACGTCCTAAAAAATGAAAAGGAGTGGTTGCTATACAAGTCATAGTAGTATAGTAAAAAACCCCCTGCATACAATGTATAAATAAGTACGCAGGGGATTTTTTGGTGAAAAGTCATATCGAAAAAAGAGCGATGGAGATTGCCGGATATATCATTGATAGCAATGCGACGATCCGACAGGCGGCAAAACATTTTGCAATAGCCCCATCGTTTTAAATTTTGTCGATAACCTGTTTTTTTAACCGGATCAAGAAGACGGTGGTCAATGTGGCAGAGGATATTTCGGCGATGGGGAAGGACCACCACACATAGTTCACATTGCCCAGCTGTGCCAACAGATAAGCCGCAGGCAAAAGTACCAGAAGCTGACGGCAGATGGAGTTGATCATACTGTAGACTGCATTGCCAAGTGCCTGGAACAGGGAACCGGTTACGATACAATAGGCT
>JAGASC010000295.1 GCA_017621905.1 Roseburia sp. | reverse complement strand
TTTTTTCGTATAGCCCCCGGAAAGCAGAGTGGGAAAGCATTTTTTGAAGGAAATTCCGGGAGAAAAGGGATCCAGAAGATTAATTTTTTCGTATAGACCCCGAGGAGGGAAAATCATAAAAAGATTTCCTGTATTTGCATAAGCTGCTGAAAATAGGGAATATTCCTTTTAACAAATTGACAGGCAGTTGTAACACAAATAAATATAAGACGTGTTCTACAGGGGCCTGAGTGAGTTTCAGAAAGGAAAAACAAGAATATGGCACAGAATCGACCCGGGCTCAGCAATTTCCGGAAAAAAATATGGTACATAATAGCAGGAACGGGAGTATTTCTGCTTTTCCTTACAGGAATGCAGTATGCTAAGAGGCTTCAGCTTCAGCAGGAAATTGCAGAAAAAATTCTGCGTTTTCATGTGCTGGCCAATAGCGACACGGAGGCAGATCAGAACTTAAAGCTTGCAGTACGGGATGCTGTCGGGTCAAAAATGGGCGCGTTGCTTTCCGGTGCCAGCAGCAAAGAGGAATGCGAAACGATTATAAACAACCATATAAATGAAATCGTCGCCACGGCAATGCAGGTGGTAGCAAAAGAGGGGTACAATTATGGAGTACAGGCATCTCTTTCTGATGTGGACTTCCCTGTGAAGACATATGGAAGCTATACATTTCCGGCAGGAAGATATGAGGCGCTCGAAGTGGTAATCGGAGAAGGCGCGGGACACAATTGGTGGTGTGTCATGTATCCGAACATGTGCTTTTCAGGCAGTGTCTATGAAGTAGTGGACGAGGAGGCGGAGGAGTCCCTGCAGGAGGTATTATCTCCAGAGGAGTACGAGGCGGTACTGCAGTCGGGAGAGTATGAGGTGCAATTTAAATATCTTACATTTTTGAATGATTTAAGGTAGTACAATGTTTAAGCGCAAAGCTTTTCAAAAGGAAAAGTTTTTGTGCTTATTTTTTTTTCGAGGGGACAATGTTTCGCTTATTTTGGAATATATCTTGAAGGGACATCGTAAAGTATGAAATTAATGCTTGAATAATAGATGGAAAGCAGTTAATATAATTCTGACATGACTTGGCAGGCACGGCAGATCCGTTCATTCGTCTGGACTATTACAAGGAGACCGCGCCGGAATGAGATTCAGAAACGAGGAAAACATGACAAAGGAAGTTCTTGTAAAAATTACAGGTCTGCAATTTGCAGAAGATACCGGGAATGATTCGGTAGAAATCATTACATCCGGAGATTATTATAAGAAAAATGGTAAGCATTATATTTTATATGATGAGGTTCAGGAAGGTACTGCTGACACCACGAAAAATATCATCAAGCTGGGAACAGACATGCTTGATGTCACGAAGCGTGGCGTGAGCAATACCCATATGCTTTTTGAAAAGGATAAGAAAAATATGTCCTACTATTACACACCTTTTGGGAGCGTTCTGGTAGGAATCGATGCAAAAAAGATAGATGTAAGGGAAAGCGAGGATTCTATCAATGTCCTGGTAGATTACGAATTAGAGATAAATTACGAGCATATGGCAGACTGCAAGATTACCATGGACATTCGGTCCAAAGGGACTGGAAACTTTCAAATTTAAATGTTGTTGAGAAAATTTTGTGTTAAGTCAACATAATACCTCTTTTGAGCATATCAGATTAAAAAATGCTGTCAAGGTTGGAAAACTTACCTTGACAGCATTTCCTAAATGTTACCCATTCGCGTCCGTCCCGAAAAGAATCCTGCAAAACAGCCTTGCAGTCTTTTCCTTGCCCAGTACTTTTTTTAAGTTCGGCAAGCTGTTCTCGCAGCTGTTTATGGCGGTCGGCAAAGACGGAAGCGAAGACCTTGGCTGCCTGGTAATTTATCACACTGTTTAGGTGAAGTTATTGCTTTCGTCGTTCTGCTCCAGATAAGTAAGGATTGCCTCAATATTAATCGCACTTTCCCATGGACGGCATCGTGTGGAACGCGCGATACCATTACGGTAATACTCGCACCAGGCGCCAGTTTCATCAACAACTTTCAGTGCCAGTTCATAGAAAGTTTTGGATTCAGGATGTTTTTTCAGAGTGAGTGCATATAGCAGCATTCCGTAATCGTAGCCGACACATTCGCCATTGGGACAGCCAGAAGGCATCTGTCCAGTTTTTTGATAGCGCGCCACCATTTCATTTAGGAATTCTTGTATGACTTCATCGGGAACAAGCGTTGAACCAATGTATATTGGAGCAAGTTTACTTGATGCCAGCTCGTATTCTTTTGGCTCCCACGCAGGCAGCGGCTTATGGTCCAGGCACTTGCTGCATACATAGCGATTTGTGGCGGTTTTGTACAATGTGGTCAAAATGGCATTGCAATCCTCACATACGCCATGGCGCGTGGGGGGATATTCGTCTACCGGAAGTCGAAACGGGTTATTCGTGACATAATGGCCATCAGAACAGAAATGATGCAGATAGGTATCTGTGATTTCTTTCAGGTATGAGGAATAACGCATGTCCATTGTAAAATCCTGGTAGCGTCGAATACCTTCTGCAAAAAGCATAGTGGCTTCAGCACTGCCATCATACATGGCAGCGCGGGGCAGAAATCTGCCGGCAATGTAGGTTTCATCACCATTAAAAGGCAGTATGCCATTTTTTAATTCACCGGCTTGGCAATCCAAAGCCCAACGAACCATCGGAAGCAGTTCCTCTATAAAGTCCCGGTTACCGTTATAGCGATAAACATCAAAGGGCATGATAGCAAGATACCCTGTAATTTCAACATTTTCGTTTTCGTGGATATGGAAAATCCCCTGTTTCCCTACGCTTTGTGCGGTGTGCAGGCTGCCATATTTTTTCCAGATGTTTAAATAGTAGAGCATAACAGCTTCGGCTTCCTGAATGAACCCCATTTTGAGTAATCCGCGAACGGTTCCATACTGATCACGAATGTATGCCAGGTGAAAAGGATATCCGGCAAGAATACCACCATCTTCACCTTGCTGGCATTTAATTAATATGGCTATATTTTCGCACAATTCAGACAATGCAGAGGGTACTTTTTTACCTCTGTTGACAAAACTATACCAATAATCGCTGGTACGTTTTAGAACTGCATCAAAGGTGGTCTCCTCTATTTGTCGAATTACCGCCGGATCGTTGGCGAAAATAAGACTACTTTCCCCTTTCCTGATATGAATTTCATAAATATGATCAGAAATTTCTTCAATAGAAGCGTTGCCGGTAGCAGTAATGCTGTGGTGCACAATTAGTGATGTTTTGTAGGTAAAAAAGGAATTTCCGTTTGGTGAATGGAAAGAAAAAATATCACCTTTCTCACGGCAGAGGAACGCTTCGTTTGTTTGCAGTACCATAGTAAAATCACAGGCAGCATTGATGTTACGTATGAAACAGGTCAATTGACTGTCTACAACATCGGTCATGATAGTTCCATTATCCAGATTGTGCTTCCAGATGGCAGTTTTAGGAAGCCTTTCTGACGAACAACTATTGACAGAAGGAATTGTCAGAGTCCCTAAGGACTCAGCAGAATAGGGGGCTCCGACGATTTGTAAAATTTCCGGTCCGATTGCGTAAATTAACATACGTCCATTGCCAAGGGCATGTACAGCCCCATTATCCGTATCTCTATACCAATTACGTATCATATTGTATCTCCTTAAGTAAGTCATAGTCTCTCAAATATAGTTGTCATTGACCATAGTAGGCATTTTTTCCATGCTTACGCAGATAGTGTTTGTCCAACAGTTCTTGCTGCATAGACTGGTTGTTACCCAATTGCTCGGTGTAAAAGGCCATCATAGCGATTTCTTCCAGTACAACGGCATTGTGAACAGCTTCTTCCGGTGAGCTTCCCCAGGCGAAAGGACCATGACTGTTGACAAGAACAGCCGGAATGTCCGCCGGTGATTTATCTCGGAATGTCTCAATAATCACACGACCGGTTTCCGCTTCGTATTCTCCGCCTATTTCTTCCTGGGTCATTTTACGCGTACATGGAATAGAACCATAGAAATAGTCGCCATGGGTAGTTCCGTAGGCAGGAAGTGATAGACCAGCCTGAGACCAGCAGGTGGCCCAACGGGAGTGTGTATGTACGATACCTCCCAGCGTCGGAAATGCTCGATACAATTCCAGATGGGTCGGGGTATCACTGGAAGGCTTGAAATTACCTTCCACACAGTACCCATTCTCCAGAGATACAATGACCATGTTCTCCGGTGTCAGGTCATCATATTCTACGCCGGAAGGTTTGATTACAACAAGCCCTGCATCACGATCAATTCCGGATACATTGCCCCAGGTAAAAGTTACCAGATTGTGGCGTGGTAACTGCTTGTTGGCTTCACAGACTACTTTTCTTAATTCATTTAGCATAAATGCGTCTCCTTATTTTGTCAATCGATTTAGCAACTCTTTGTAGCATTGATATTTTTTACGGTATATTTCAGCATACTCCCGGCGAGGGTAAATCGTGGAAGATATGGTGACCATGGCATCCGCAGCATCCTGATAATCCGTATAGATTCCCGCAGCAATAGCAGCCGCCATCGCACAGCCTTTTGCACCTAATTCCTTTGTGGCCACAGTTTCTATTGGCATATTAATAATGTCCGCAAACATCTGAACCCAGACAGATGAGTTGACAGCACCACCAGCCATACGGACCGCTGTCGGAGGGGTACGGAAAGATAGCAGCTTCTCAATGTGCCAAAGATGAGAAAAGGCAACACCTTCATAGATAGCACGGAGCATATGAGGGGCTGAGTGGCTTCCGGAAAGACCGAAAAAGCCTGCCGGAAGTGCCGGATCGGTATTGCTTCCGTAAAGGAATGGCATAAAAAGTACGTTACTGTCTGCAGGGGAAAGCTGATCCACTAATTGGTTGATTTCATCATAGAATGACCGTCCCTCTTTTTTGGCGCGTTCTTTCTCCGTCTTCATGAAATTCTGCAGGAACCACTCCAAATTACCTGCAGAGGTTGGACTGCTTTCTTCAATCAAATAAACGCCTGGAATGCAGAACAGAGAATTGTGCGTAGAGGTGTCAGACCGCACCGGTGCGTTAGAGGGGTATTCATTAATGCTCCATGTGCCGGTAATGGTACAGAGCTGCTCGGAACGTGTAACGTCCATTGCAACAGCACAGGCATCAATATCAAACATTCCGCCACAGACCGGTGTGCCCTCACATAAGCCTGTCAGTTTAGCAGCTTTAGCGTTGATATGTCCTGCTACGTCATAAGAAAGGCACAGCGGCGGCAAACAATCCATCAAAGATTCCAAACCAAAAAGAGAAAGCAGTTCCTTGTCAAAACTTTGCGTATTTAAATTCATAAGACCTGTACCGGAATAGTCTGTGACCTCCGCACGAGCCTCGCCTGTCAACATAAAACGTATGTAATCCTTTGCTTCAAAAATCCAGCGCACTTGCGAAAGTACGTCGGGTTGATGTTCTTTTAGCCATGCAAGCAAAGCGACCGGCTGACAGTCAATGATTGGCTGTAAAGCCAGTTTGGAAGCAGCATCTAAAGTACCGTCCGCGTTCCAACGCCGGATGATATCGGCAGCACGATGGTCCGTGGAAGCGATAGCGTGATAAGAAGGCTGATCGTCCTTTCCCCACAGATATAAGCCCTTTCCATGCCCCGTACATCCAATGGCGGCTATTTCGATGCCACTGATCCCGGCTTTTTCCAGTGCCTGGCGAATACACATGGCTGTGGTATTCCACATATCAAGCATATCCCGTTCAAAACAGCCTTCCTGCGGAGATTGAACGGGGGTTTCTCTGGCGGCGGTAACAACCTCTCTTCCATCTAGTGTGAAGATGGCTGCTTTCGTCATGGTCCCACCATTATCGATACCTAATAAATAAGGCATAATATTACCTCCAATCCTATAGATATTGTTTTAGGAAACGGTTGGCACGTAGCAGTTCTTCTCTCCAGTTGTCCCCACCGTCAAACCAGAACTCTGCATTAAACTTATGAATCCCTAATGCAAGGAGTTCTTCAATATATGTAGGAAAATCAACGCGTCCTTCACCGTAATGCAGATCCCGGAAGATTTTCTCCTTAGTTTCTTTCAGATGAGCGGCGACAATGTGGCCTTTCCCGGTGCGTAAATCTTCAATTACATTATCGGTAGCATTACGAACATTGCCAATATCCGGATAAACCTGTAAATAAGGCGAGTTGATTTTTGCTACAAAATTCATTGCTTTTTGGACAGTATTGCAAAAAGGAGTTTCCATGGTTTCCAGAGCGAGAATGATTCCATAGGAAGATGCCATTTCAACAGACTTTGCCAGATTGTCAATAAAACGTAAACGCGTATCTGAAGTGGATTCTTCGTAGTAAACATCATAACCGGCAAGTTGGATGATTCGAACTCCGAGATCGGCAGCAAGAGTCAGTGCTTCCTGCATGATGCCAAGGCTTCGGATTTCTATGTCCGGGTTTGTACTGCCCAATGGATATTTCCGGTGTCCGCTGAGGCACATGGTATCAATGGGAAGTCCGACATCTTCGCTGGCCCGACGCAGTTCGCGGCGCATAGAGACGTTCCATTTTAAACGTGCCAGCCGCTCATCGGATTCGTCAATACTGATTTCAAGGAAATCAAACCCAGCTGCTTTCGCCTCCTCCAGGCGTTTGGGCCAGGAGAGGGCGGGTGGAAGTGCTTTTTCATAAATTCCAAGCAGATTAGTCATTTATCTATTCCTCCTCGCTGAAGACAGGAGTTTCATCGTTTGCAGGAAAATGCTTTAGGATAACCAGTGGTTCACAGGTGGTTTCATTGCGGATAACAACTCCTTTCTTTGCAGCCGATTCGCTGACAAAGAATTCGTCCGAAGAGGGCTGTCCAAAGCGCAGCATAGTTGCAGTTTCGCACTTGTGGACACCGAACTGGCCATGTCCCTGTACCAAAATACAGCCATATGCAAAATTATCCTTAATACATACCTCCTGTCCTGGGAAAATGGTCAATTCTTTTGCAGCAATATAATCATTGCCATAAGCAATCCATTTTTCCTCAAACTGTTCGGTTGCTCTCTGCATCATAGGCGGACGGAAGAAAGTCTTTTTGTAGTGAGGATCTACGTTCTTTTCCCAATCTAACAGCGAGAAGATGTAGTCAATATCCTCCATTTTGTTCTCCGGGCAGTTCTCGTTTAAGAATGATTTGTCGTAAATTTCATTGTCACAAATATTTTCATATACACTGTTCACATCACTATTCCACTGTGGTTCATAAGTCAGATAAGAGCCGGGCGCATGAATCACACCGGGTGCGGTATACCAGCCTGTGCCCAACTCGATACGGTATGCGCGGGACAATTCTGTGATACGGATATCCTCGGCCATATATTTTTTCAGACGGGCCTTAATCTCTTCCGGTGTGCAGTCAGGATCAAAACCAAAATAGGTAACCGGAAATTTGCCAGGATAATTATTCAGCTGTTTGGGAAAATAATAAGATTCCGGTTTTCCCAGCTTGCCAACCCTTGCAGCATCTTCGAAACCAAGGTGTAAATGGTGGAATAGAGGACCTTCAAAATCGAAGAATTTAGAGTACATCGGCCAGGTTCCGTGTTTCTCAAATAAATCCTCTCCGATCAGCTTGGCGCCTAATTCGTCGACAAAGTCTTTAAAAAGAATCTTGCCTTCTGTACCGCCTGTAACATTGACATAGCTCATACCCTCGTCCGGGGCAGCCAGAGGACCGTTCATAGCAGGAATAATGGATGAAAACCAACGTTCCTTAATAGAACCACGCTGAGTGCCCAACGCATAATAATCATCCGGGTGAAGTTTCAGACGATGTCCGGCAGAACCAAAACGTCTGGGGACGAATACAGGTAATAGTTTGAGGATTCCCTCACCTTTTTGGAATGTTGCTTCGATTTGTGCAGAATTTGTCATGTTTTTTGCTCCTATTCATATTGTTTTTGTCATAAATAAGACCTACATGTAAAAATGCGGCTTTTTAAGGCATGACGAACCTTTTTCACTTATGTATTTTTATTATAGATAGATGAGAAAATAAATAACATGGCGCATTCACATAAAAAGATGGATAATGTACAGTAATTTTTAGGCTTTGCATATTATGAAATTATTTTTATAGAAATAAAAATCAAGTTCGTACAGTAATAAAAAATATCT
>JAGASC010000294.1 GCA_017621905.1 Roseburia sp. | reverse complement strand
TTTGACGGACTGGTACTTTTCTGCGCCTCAATATTAATTAATATCTTAATAGGCTTATCCCCAAGATATACCGAAAACCGGATGTCATAATAAATCTTGCCCTCTCCGACCACCAAATCTTCTTCTGAGGTTTTCTGTATCCTGTTTAGGTTGCTATGCCCCGGCTCCACTCGCTGCCTGGAGACAATGGGCTCATCCATGCTATTAATTATAACCGACAGTTCCTCCTTTGCAAAGTCCTCCAGTGAATATTTTAGTATTCTTGCAAGAATCTGCTTATCCGCAAATAACTCCTTAATACTTGCATCATATTTTTCCATTAAACTGTTGCGGTCTAATGTCTCTGCTATATTTGTCTCCATGATTCTATAGTTCTTTACCATATTTCTCCTTTGTTTTCTTAATTCTGTATTTGATGATTCCTCACTTTTATGTACGTATATTTATTTTTATACGTTTTTACGTATGGTTATTGTAGTTAAAAGGCACATCGCAATGTGCCTGCATCCTAATTCATATTAGACATTATACTCCTTTTGTTTTTTATCAGATTTTAATCTCATATAACAAAGTATACACCATTAAATCCAGTTCGTCTATACGAATTTGTTTTTTGTATAACCGGGTCTGCTTGTCCCCTTAAATCCAATCTAGTTATACTTACCTTTTGAATGGCAAAATTAATACAGCTTCTTACCCTCATTATAAAAGCAGCATCTGCATCCCACAGACACTGCTTTTTCCCAAAGTTTTATTTATTTTCTGTTCTTTATGCCATACCGTTTACTGTTTTGTACTTATAAAGCATCTCCGCATGGTTCTGCTCTTCGATCTGAATGTCAGCTAAAAGCTTACGGATTGCACTTTCTGCAAAGGCAAAAACATTGGTATTGTATTCCGAAGAAACCATCTTCTCCGTACCGATACAGTCAGTTGCAAGAAATGCATCATTTTTCTTATCCTCAGACTCACTCATCGTATCATACGTTGCCATCGGAGAATAATTCTTACCGTCCTGATCATTGCAGTCGCAGCAGGGTATCTTACCGGCAGCTACCTGTACCAGAGAATCATAGTGCTGCTGCTCCTTCTGTGCCAGGATTCCAAACAGCCCCTTTAAAACAGGATCCTTTGCTTCCTTTTCATATCTCTTGTACTTTTCAATACAGCACTGTTCCTGTGTCTGCAGATCCTTGATTACATCCATCTCTTTTTGACTTAATGCCATGTTCCTACCTCTTTTCCAAAAATTTGGCACGGAAAATTTTTCCGTTACCATTCTTTAGTAGTATGAACCGTCAAAAAAGATTTATGCAATAAAAAATGGAAACCTTGAATTTATCAGGGTTTCCACTTTCTTATCAGAGCTGCTGACGGGAATCGGACCCGTGACCTCCGCACTACCAATGCGACGCACTACCGACTGTGCTACAGCAGCGTCTTCGTGAGCACGTTTGCGCTCACCGGATTATATTATCAAATGTCGCCTATGCTGTCAAGAGCAAATCTCTTAACCTTTAACTCTTCTTTCCGCCACCAATCTTTGTTACATAAGAAAGGCCTGTTCCGTGTCCGGCAGAAACTCTGGCTGTGGCACCTGTTTTTGAATTGATCGAAATACCGGCATGTTTTCCACCAACACTGATACCCACGCTCTTTAATCCAATATTCAGTTTTACACCCGGTGCAATCTTAATACTTTTCCTAAATCGAAGTCCCATAACGATTCTCCTTCCAACTAATAAATGATTCCCTGTCAGTTACAAAATCCATCCATTCCACCTTGCTGCTTCAGTCCTCTCCCAGCAGATGAACCACCGTATAATCATGATCCATTGCAGGAATGATTTTTTCTATTAAATCTTTCGTTGCGAATCTGATACTGGAAGTATTGATACATGGATGGCAGCCGATCCGTTCTCCCTTCAGCACATCCTCATCAATCACCAGCCTTACGCGATGCTCCCGGTCATTCATCAGTCCCATGACACTGACGGAGCCCGGCGTAATATCCAGAAATTCCTCCATAAATTCCTCTTTTGCGAAGGACAGCCTGGACACATTTAACTCCTTTGACAATTCCTTTGTTTTAAACTTTTTATCTCCCGGTATCATCAGAAGATAAAAATCCGTTTCCTGCCGGTTACAAAGAAAAAGATTTTTACAGATTGTCGCCTGCAGTGCCCGGTCAATTGGTTCACAGACTTCCATAGTCATAGCCTCTGGATGATCCACACGTTGATATACAATGCCAAGACGATCCAACAGATCATACGTCCTTATTTCTTTTTCCAGTCTTCCGGTACAATCCACAGGACGTCCCTCCAGTAATTCCAGTTCCATCATAACATCTCTTTTCACTGATAACGGTTATTTTTTTACATCATAATGCATAAAATGGAATAACGCAATATTTTCTTTTCTAACACCAGAAATAATGATATGATAAAAAACAGAATTGGAAAGCAGAGGATACAGGTATGATCTCAATTTTATATGCAATAGGAATCATGGATGTTTTGTTCTGGTGCATTCTGTTCCTGAAAAAAAGAAACGGGCTTCCCTGTTACCGCATCAGTGATCTGGTGATCTTCTATCTATTTGCCAGAGTTCTTCCGTTTATGATGCAGGAACAGATTTCCACGACTTCAGCCATGCATCTGATACTGGATTTCATTTTGTCAATTGCAATGGCATATGTCATCTTTTGCAGATATGGAAGGAACATCTCCCGGCTTTTTTATGCCTGCTACCTGTTCCAGCCATTCAGTATTATTCTGATCCTCTTCGAAAAGGCAGGTTTGCAGCTCTTACCTGTACTTTTCTTTGGCATTTTCTATGTTACTGATCAGTTCTGGAAAAAGCGTCCTTTCCGTTGGAGCAGCGTTATCCCGGAATTTCTGATGCTCCAGACGGGATTCTTCTGCTGGTATATTGCCGTCCGGGTAACCGGACAGCATCTTTCAGATCTAAGTGAAACACAGAATATCCCTGTTCTGTATATCGTTTCTCTTGGAATTGGAGGCTTTGGCATACTGTCTCTGATTCTCAGATATATTTTCAGAAGCAATAACAAGTTGTGGTTACCGCAATTCTCAAAATCAACGTCTGCTTCACCGGAAAATATCGGTCCAAAAACCTGTAACGGATTTTCCTGCACGAAACACACTCCTATTGAAGTAAAGGATATCATCTGGATGCTGATTCTTACCGTTATTTTTGGTTTCTTAGTATTTTACCGTCTGGGAAGTATGCGTGTCCCGGAAACAGAATGGACTCTCAGCACAGGAGAAAGCGGAAGCAATGAAATCATTCTTGGTTTTTCTGATGAAATTGAACTTGCAAAGGTACATATCTTTTTAGGGTATAATAGTAAACGTTCCATTACATTTTCCTATCTTACAAAAGATATGGAAGAATGGCAGATCATCGATGCAAACCACAATGTTGAAAGTGCCTTTGCGTGGAATACGGTTGAAATCAATCAGAAACTGGACCGCTTAGGCATGGTACTGATGTCAGGAAATGCCAGCATTCTGGAGATTGTCTGTGAAGATATTTATGGCAATTACATTCTTCCCTATAACGCCTCCTACTACCGCACCCTGTTTGATGAGCAGGGATTATATCCTGCTGTCAGAACCTACTATGATCAGACCATGTTTGATGAAGTGTATCATGGCAGAACAGCCTACGAATTTCTTCATCAGCTCCCCATTTATGAAAATACTCATCCGCCCCTTGGAAAAACCCTGATCTCTCTTGGCATCCGTGCCTTTGGCATGAATCCGTTTGGCTGGAGATGTATCTGTGCCCTGTTTGGTGTCATGATGATTCCTGTAATGTACCTCTTCTCCCACCGTATGTTCGGACGTACTTCCAGAGCTGTTTTCACGACCCTTCTGTTAGGCAGCCAGTTTATGAATTTTACGCTCTCCAGAATTGCAACGATTGATATTCTGGTAGCCTTCTTTGTACTGCTGATGTTCTATTTTATGTATTGCTTTGTCCGGAATCTTTCCATGGAACGGATGGATTGCCGACAGATTTGTCAGCTTCTGTTCTGCGGATGTGCAATGGCATGCTCCATTTCCATCAAATGGACCGGCATCTATGGAGCAGTCGGAGTTGCTGTTATCTTTTTCAGCTTTCTTATAGGCAAAATGAATGGAATCAAAAATAGTAAGGAACATAAGATATATCTGACAAGACTTGCCGTCGTCTGTATTCTCTGTTTCTGTGTACTACCGCTTAGTGTCTATGTAATATCCTATATCCCATTTACCCGGGTGTACACCGATAAAAATCTGATTCAGACAGCCATTGACAATGGAAAATTGATGCTTAACTATCATTCAAAAACCGTATTTGATCATCCTTATGCTTCTCCATGGTACGACTGGCTGATCGATAAACGGCCATTATTAGATGCTTACGCTGTATATCCGGATGGAACCATCTCTGCCATTGCCACCTTTATCAATCCCCTGCTATGTTATCTGGGGCTGGCATCTTTGGTACACCAGTTCTATCTATTCCGATGCCGTCAATGCAGCAATGCCAAATTTCTACTGATTGCATATGGTTCCGTTGTTCTTCCATGGCTTTTGGTACATAGAACAGTATTTATCTACCAGTATTTTATCGGCTCCTTAATCCTGCTGCTGATGATTACCAATTCCATCTGTCATATGAAGAAATCATCCCTCCTTATGGGGATTGTTGCAACAGCCTCAATTGCCATCTTTATCCTGTTTTATACGGTTCTGTCCGGAGCCAAGATTGATTACAATTATGTAAATCAATCTCTGGAATGGCTTAGCAGTTGGTCCTTTGCATTATAAAAATTATTTCAGGAAAGGAAATGGTATCAGACGTGTCAGATATTTCCAGTACTTCAGACAACTTTAAAAGAGAAAAAAATAAAAAAACAAAAGAATGGTTAGAAGAAGTATACATTATTTCCATCGTTCTTCTTTCCTATCTTCTGGCTCGTGCAACCGGCATTTTGGGGAACGAACAACTGATTCATGTCGGAATGATGCTGATCCTGATTCTGGTTTCTGTTGCCCTGATCTGGCAGACATGGTCAGGTCGCAGGTTCGGCACTGGTCAGAGTCAGTATAATGCCGGTATTTATGCTGTCATGATCATGGGTATTGTCATGCGCATCGGTTATATGCTTTCTACCAATTGCACTGTACGAGGCCATGATTTATGGGAAATTGATCCTTCCGGAGCCGGACATGCAGGATATCTTCTGCAGCTTTTAACGAAGCATCAACTCCCGGATACCAATACTCTGCAGTTTTACCAGCAGCCCCTGTTTTATATACTGGGAGCCGTAACGTCATGGTTTCTTAACCTATTCTTTGATGATATGACCTATTATAATCTGGTAGATGCTGCAAAAACAGTATCCTGTATAGCCTCCTGCCTCAGCCTGGTTCTATGCCGCAGAATTGCACAGGAAAGCGGACTAAAAGACCAGGGGATTCTTTGTACTCTGATGCTGACAGCATTTCTTCCGGCATTTTATCTTACCGGAGGTACAGTTAATCCGGATGCCCTGGCTGCCCTGATGATGCTCTATGCGTATCTTTTTACTTTGAGATGGCTTCGGAACCAAAGCTGGAAAAATACAATTCTACTGGCTGTTATTTTTGGTCTGGCTATGATGACCAAGATTTCCTGCGGTGTAGTGGCACTGGTTACAGCAGGTATCTTTCTTTGGCAGTTTATCATTGCTCTTCATAAAAAAAAGGCAGGAAAACTGCTGAGCAAATATCTGGTATTTGGCTGTATCAGCATTCCCCTGGGAATGTGGTACAGTATACGAAACTATATTCTTTTCAATCAGTCTCTTACTTATGTCTTATGGCAGGGGGAGCAATCCGATTTATATACCGGTTCACATCCAATCATCCAAAGAATTCTTTTGATTGATGTTGACAACCTCCTCCAAGGACCGTATACCGATGTACGATCCGATTATAACCTGCCGGTATATTATCTGAAATCTGCTCTGTTTGGGGAATTCTCATTTGATGTTCCCGGTTTTATTCCGGTACTTCTTTTGTTTACTGCATTTGTTCTTTCATTGTTCTGTATCAGTGCAGTAATTGGTTCCATCAGAAAACGCCGGATCAGAAGAGATTACAGAATCATGATTGCTGTTATCCTGTCACTGGTTGTTTACGGAAGCGGCGTTCTGTTTTATCTAAAGTATCCCTTCGGATGCAGCATGGATTTTCGTTATATCACATTTCTGGCCGTTCCTTTAAGTATATTACTTGGGAAATACGCAGAAACGCACAAGGTAAAATCATTTTATCTTCATCTTTTACTTAGCATTTATGCAGTATTTTCTGCTCTAATGTATAGTTATTAAAATGAGCAGCCTGATGACAGGCTGCTCATTTTTTATTCTGAAATTACAATATTTCTTCCTCTTTCCTTTGCATGATACAGTCTCTCATCGGCCACCTTAATATTATCTTCTATGGAAAGATTCTTATCAAGACACGTTACACCAAAACTCATGGTAACCTTGATCTCAAGATCTTCAAATTTACATACGGAATCTTTTACAAGCAGACGCATACGTTCTGCGATTTCTGCTGCTTCTGCCTTGTCCGTATCCGGCAGGATACAGATAAATTCTTCTCCACCCCATCGATAAACTCCATCACATCCTCTGGCATTCCGACTGAGAATTCCGGATACATTGCGAAGAACAGCATCACCGGCATTATGTCCATAAGTATCATTGACCTTTTTAAAGAAATCAATATCACAGATAAAAAGGGATACAGATCTTACACATGTAACGTCTGATAATATTTTAGCATAGGTCTTATTATAATCATTATAAAATCCCATACGGTTTTTAATGCCTGTAAGCTTATCATGAAGGGAATCATCCAGAAAACTTTCCGATTCCAATGTAATCCCACAGATAAATGCCGCCAGAGAGAGTCGTTTGGTATCTTCCTCCAGATCAAACTTTCCGTCATTATCCAGCTTATTGATTGCCTGATAAGCACCGATAAATTCACCCTTGCAGTTAGAGATTGGCATAACAAGGATAGATTTTGTCACATAACCTGTACTCTTATCCACATTGGCATTAAAATCCGGATGATTATAGGGATCATGGGTAATAATCGTTCTTTTCTCTGCCAGTGCCTTTCCAACCAGCCCGGTACCTTCCGGAATCGTAATTCTGCCTGTACCCACTGCAGCCGTTGTCCAGAGTTCTCCTTTTCTTTTGTCCCATTTCCAGAAACTAGCCCTGTCAGCATTTACAAGGGTTCTTCCCAAATCTGTAAGGAGTCTGAAGATTGCATCATGATCATTATCAGCAGTATCATCATCTTTTGACATCTCCTGATATAAGTTACTGGTAATCTCAAATATCTGATTTAAAAGTTCTTCCGCACTTCTTTCTGTCTTTTTCGTTTCCATCATGATTATCCCCTTTCCTAATTTGCAAAAATGGTATAAAATATTTAAAATAATAATAACAATTTTTTTTTTAATAGTAAATTATTTTTTAGAGAAAATCCGGAGATATTTATGAAATCACAGCAAAAACCGCTTGGCAAAAATTTTTTGTCCGTTATGGAAATTCTTACAATATTACTAATCACATTTTTTACTTCTTATTTTGATGTTTTCTTCTCCATAGACTGTCTTCTGCGGGATAATATTTACCAATCTCCCAGAGGGATCAACAATAAAATTAAAATTATTGCCATTGATGATAAGACCCTTCAGGAACTGGGTCCTATGAACACCTGGTCACGAAGTGTATATGCTGATGTCATCGAAATTCTCGGAGATTACCCTGATGTCATTGCCCTGGATATTATGTTCTTTGGTAACATGGATGAAGAAGGGGATAACCGCCTGATCAATGCCTGTGCAAATAACGGAAATATCGTTGCAGGCTCCTACATAAATTATAACAGTGCCTATAAGACCGATGAAAATGGGCAGGGATACATCGACCATTACAACGTAGAGGAAATTGAATTTCCTATCATAAAAGATGTCTGCAGAACCGGTTTTGTCAATGCTGCCCCGGATGAAGATGGCATCCTGCGTTCCACCCTTCCCTCCGTTAAGGCACCGGAACTTTATGGGGAGCAGGTTTTTGACAGTTTTGCTACTGTTATTTATTCCATGTACTGTGAAAAGAATGGTCTGACACCGGCTCTTCCCGATCTTGATAACAATGACCGTATGTGGATCAGCTATGCAGGACACCCGGGAGATTATGAGATCATCTCACTCTGTGACCTGTTGGCAGGAAAATACGATCCCCGCGTATTTACAGACTGCATCATTCTTGTAGGTGCCTATGCATCTGGTCTTTTTGATCAGTACTCCGTTCCCGGAAGTGCCGACCAGATGTTCGGTGTGGAAATTCATGCCAATATTGTTCAGGGAATGTTAGATGGGAAATATCCCGTACCTGCCAATCGATTTCTGATATCTGCCATCGCTGCTATACTGGTTGCTTTGGCATATGCTGTTTCACAGAAGAAATCCATGAAGATTTCTATTCCGCTGGTTCTGTTACTGGTTATCGGCTGGTTTGTTGGAGGCATTCTTTTATATAATGCCGGTTTTACCATTCCACTGCTGTATGCACCTATGTTTATCCTGTTGGGCTATATCATCAACCTTGTGCGGCATTACGTCCGTGCTGCCACGGAAAAACGAAAAATCACCTCTGCTTTCCGCAAATATGTTGCCCCACAGGTCGTAGACGAAATTTCCAGATCAGGGAAGTACCATATTACCCTCGGTGGTGAAAACCGCCATATTGCGGTTCTCTTTGTTGATATCAGAGGATTTACCCCCATGTCCGAGAGTTTGGAGCCGGAGCAGGTTGTGGATATCCTCAACAGTTACCTGAATCTTACTACTAACGCGATATTCAAGAACGGCGGAACTCTGGATAAATTTATTGGCGATGCAACGATGGCAGTTTTCAATGCTCCTTTTGACCTTGACGATTATATTTTTCGTGCTGTGAAAACCGCATGGGATATTGTCAGCGGCGGAAATGCCATTGAGAGCCAGTTTATGGAAAAATATGGTAAATCAGTCAGCTTCGGTGTCGGTGTCAACTGCGGTAATGCCGTTGTAGGAAATATTGGATGTGATTGCCGTATGGATTACACTGCCATCGGAGATACTGTAAACACTGCTGCCAGACTGGAATCCAACGCTAAAAGAGGGCAGGTCCTCATTAGTGAAGATGTTTATCAACAGGTTAAAGACCGCATTACAGCAGACCCCATCGGCGAGATTCCGCTAAAAGGCAAGTCTAAGGGCGTATTTGTTTACTCACTTACTGGAATCATAGAAACAGATAATAAGCCGAATAATGAAAAGGAGAATTGAAAAACATGAACCAGTTTCTGATCATCCCTGACCGAAAAAATATTGCAGCAAGCTGCAAACTGGCTGACCAATATCAGCTTGGCTTTGAGTTTAATGATTTTTTTTCTCCTGCTGTATTGGACAACCAGCCGCTTTGCCGGGATATTATTACACAGTATAAATCCTCCCCTCTTCCCCCGTTTCTTACCAGTCACGGTGACTTTTTTGATGTTTTGATTTTCAGTGAGGATCAGGAAATCCGTCGGATTTCAGAAATGAGAATCCGCCAAAGCATTGAAGTGGCACTTCAAATCGGTGCCGGCGCCGTCATCCTGCATACCAACCATAACCCCTTTTTAAAGGCAGAAAATTACCTAAACAACTGGCTGGATAAAAACGAGGATTTCTTCTCCATGATTCTTTCAGAATATCCGGATATTAATATTTATATGGAAAATATGTTTGATGACAGCCCCGACCTGTTACGTAAACTGGCAGAACGCTTGTCCTCCTATGCAAACTTTGGAGTCTGCTACGATTACGCCCATGCTGCCATTTCCCGTGTTCCCAACCGGGTCTGGACAGAAGCTCTTGCCCCCTTTATCCGGCATATGCATATCAATGACAACGACCTGGCTGCTGATTTGCATCTTCCTGTAGGCTCCGGACATATCAACTGGGATGAGTTCATGCAGGCCAGAGAAAGCTCCTTTCCCAATGCTTCCATTTTAATTGAAACAACCTCTATTGAAAATCAGGTTCGTTCCATAGAATTTCTGAAAACACTGGGCGTATTTTCTTAAGCATGATGCAGTTTCCTGCACTTTTTATCATCGTCAGTGATTCACCATTTCTATCTTCAGCATTTCACTGGAAATATTAAGTGCGTGGTCTCCAATCCGTTCAAAATCGGTCAGTGCCTCAGAAAATAAGATACTTCCTTCGTCCGAGCACTGGCCTGATTTGATTCTCTCGTACATATTATCACGATACCTGGCGGTCATGTCATCCATCTTTTGCTCCATACATGCAATTTTTTCATGCCACGTCACAAAATCAGCAGTTCTTTCCATCAGAAGATCAAATAATTTTATACAGGTCTGTTTCATGCTCTCCAGCTCGCTGTCAGCCTGTTTCGAAAATGTAATATTTTTTTCTCTTATGATCTTTGAATATCCTGCTATATTAATTGCATGATCACTCATTCTCTCAATGTTGCTTGTAACAGTAAAAAGCGAATTAAAAATTCTGCTTCCTCCACTTGTTTTTTCATAAGAGACAGCTGATGTAATGTACTTTGAAATTTCTTTGTTCAGGTAATCCACATATTCCTCCCGCTTAACAATCTCACCTAATGCATTCTTTTTCTGATCGGCAAACACTTCAAACGCTTCAAATACATTTTTCTTAGTCAGCTCCATCATTCGCAAAAGTTCCTTTTTGATACCTTCCACACAAACAACAGAAATTCCCAGTTTCTCCGTATTGATATGTTTGATATCAATTAAGTACTGTACTCTCATTTCCTCTGTTCCGGCTTCCCCCTCTTTATCCCTGAGTATGATCGTTGCAATCTTTCCAAGCCAGATTCCTACCGGTAACAACAACAGTGTCGTAACGACATTGAACATCGTATGCAGATTGGCAATTTGTGCCGGTGCATTAAGGGGGGTCCAGCTTTTCACCATGGATATCACAGGTGTCACAAGACATAGAATCGTAAATACAACCGTTCCAAACACATTGAACATGACATGGATCAGCGTTGTTCTCTTTGCATTGATATTAGCTCCGATAGCTGCCAGAAATGCAGTAATACAGGTACCGATATTCTGACCAAACAAGACAAATGCAGCGCTTTCCAATCCAATAGCTCCACTACCGGCCAAAGCCTGCAGAATACCAACAGAAGCTGATGAGGACTGGATTAATGCCGTAAATACAGTACCTGTCAAAATACCGAGTATCGGATGTTCAAACTTCGTAAGTATATTGATAAAGCTTTCGTCCTCTGCCAATGGTTTCATGGCACTTCCCATCATATTCATTCCAATGAAGAGAACGCCTAATCCGGCAAGAATTTCTCCGATATGTCTGATCTTTTCATTTTTCTGAAAGATCATTGCCGCTACACCGATAAAGGCTGCCAACGGTGCTATTCCCCCTATATTCAAAGCAATCAGCTGTCCCGTAATTGTTGTACCAATATTGGCACCCATAATAATCCAGATTGCCTGATTCAGTGTCATCATACCGGAATTCACAAACCCAACCACCATAACGGTGGTTGCAGAAGATGACTGGATGATCGAAGTGATTACTGCACCTGCCAGAACACCAATCAGTCTGTTGGCTGTCAATTTTTCCAGAATAAGTTTGATCTTATTGCCTGCAGCCGCTTCCAATCCGGAACTCATCATCTGCATTCCATAAAGGAATAATGCCAATCCACCTAAAAGACCCATCATATATGTAACATCCATAGTGCTAAATCCTTTCTACTTTGATCAGATTGGTATTCCCGGTGTGCCCATCCATGATTCCACCTGTAAGAACAACATTGTCTCCGTGTGTTAGTGATAATAATTCTGTGGCTTTTCTCATATTGTTTTCAAACATTTCTTCCATAGACCGGAACTTTTCACATAAAACCGGCGTCACTCCCCAGCTCATGTTTAACTTTCTCCAGCCCTTCTTAGAAGTTGTCATACCAATAATATCAACAGGGCACCTAAATCTGCTTACCATTCTTGCTGTATGACCTGTCAGAGAATTTACAATAATACATTTTGCATCCACATCAATTGCCATGGAGCAGGTAGAATGGGAAACCGCATCCAGATTACTCTTGATTGTAAAATCAGTCTTTTTGAATCTTTCCGCATAATCTATGTTCTTTTCTGCACATTCTACAATCTCAACCATATTCTTCACAGCTGCTGCCGGATATTTCCCCGTGGCTGTTTCCCCGGAAAGCATGACTACGGAAGTTCCATCATATACCGCATTGGCAACATCTGATACTTCAGCTCTGGTAGGTCTTGGGTTATAGATCATTGACTCCAGCATTTCCGTTGCGGTAATGACACGTTTTCCCAAAAGCCTGCATTTCTGAATCAAATATTTCTGCACGATGGGTACTTCCATTGCCGGGATCTCCACTCCCAGATCTCCTCTGGCAATCATAATACCATCTGCAATTTCACAGATTTCTTCAATATTGTCCACGCCGGAACGGTTTTCAATCTTGGCTATAATATCGATATCACGTCCTCCATTTTGATCCAGAAAGTTTCTCATATCTTCAATATCCTGCTTTTTGGAGACAAAGGAAGCTGCAACAAAATCTACTCCATTCTGAATACCAAACAATAAATCCTCCTTATCCTGCTCACTTAAAAAGCAGTGATTCATCACCTTATTAGGAAAATTCATGCTTTTGCGATTCGTTAATTCTCCTCCAACAACAACTTCACATTTTGCCTCTTTCTCATTCAGGTCGATTACATTAAAAACAACCAGCCCATTGTTCACCAGTATGGTATCGCCAATGCTTAGGTTTTCCATAAGCCGGTCGTAATTCACTGCTACAATACTCTTATTTCCAATAATATCTTCCGTTGTAAAGGTAAATATATCACCTTTATCCAGGCGGATTTTTCCATATCCAAAGGTTTTAATTCTATACTCAGGTCCCTTCGTATCCAGCATAATTGCAATCGGCATTCCCAATTCTTCTCTGGTCTCTTTAATCAAATCAATCTTTTTCTGATGTTCCTCATGACTTCCATGGGAAAAATTTAATCTTGCAACATTCATCCCTGCATGACACATCTGCATCAGCACATCCTTATCCTCACAAGCCGGTCCTATCGTACATATAATTTTAGTTTTTCTCATCTCTATTTTCCTCACTTTCATTTCTTATCTTCTCATTTTTAAGAGTTCCACCGTTTTCTACCCAGCAGCCCCATATACCGGCTGCAACGGCAATAACACATAAGATTCCTGCAATAATGTCCTGAACCATTCTTACCTCCATTTACAGGCATACAGAAATAAGCATACTCTTTCTGTATGCTTCAAAAATTCTATTCTATTAATTGGGATTTTTATGTAGAACTTCTAGAGACGCTTTTTTCCATCCGTTTTATGAATATAATTCATGATCCGTTCCTTGGGTAATTGTTCAGAAAGCTGCAACACCCCTGAATCTAAGACATGATTTTTCTGTTCTGCACGATAGATATCCTGCGGCAGAACATCTAATGATATTCTGATTTCCCGTTTTTGATTGCATGACTGCCCCGATACCGGTTTCTGAATCGTGGCTCTCTGCTGGGACAGCATTTCTGCTGTACATGCCGTTTCAGAGAAATAAACATCATCGGGGACCTCCAGATAGGCGTTGGTTTCGTGCAAAGAACCGTCAGCAAAACAAAAATGTATCCTGTCATTATCAAAATACATTCCTGTAACAATTAAAAACAGAATCAATGCAAAATATAAGATTTTTTGATTCTTTCTCTTCACTATCTATGCTCCGTTCTATGCAGATATCCTCTATAACCAATTTTATCTAAAGTAAGCTGGTGAATTTCTTTATTCATTATACTATTTCTTCTAAGTAGATGCAATTCGGAATATAAATTAATATATCTCTATTAGAAAGAGGTACAAAAATTTTTATATAATTTTTTAGTTGCAAAAAATCAATTTCATGATATAATATTATATAACAAATTAAGGGCAACACTTTTGAAAGAAAGTGACGCAAAGCAAGAGCCTTACCGACGGGTTGGTGGTCATGCTGCATTTGTGATTCATAATCATGGCAGTATTCCATACCGCCGGTTTTTTTATACTTAAATGTAAGGAGGCGATTTTATGAAAGTATTATTAAGTACCCTGCTAAAAAGTAAAATATTTATCGGGTGTGCCGTTGCAGTTGCTGCAACAGCAACCGTAACCACTGTTGCTGTTGTGTTGAACCAGCCGGAATCCTACCGAATGGTCAAAGTATTTGAATTGGAAGGCAATGCAACCGTATCTAGAGCAGAGATTGGTGATCTGGATGCCTATGTTGACATGAATCTGGAGAACAATGATACGATTCAGGTTCATGAAGAAAGCATGATGCGTCTGAATCTGGATAAC
The DNA here is from genome assembly GCA_017621905.1 of Roseburia sp. Taxonomy (GTDB): domain Bacteria; phylum Bacillota; class Clostridia; order Lachnospirales; family Lachnospiraceae; genus Roseburia. The sequence continues at coordinate 2,649 of JAGASC010000294.1, read as the reverse complement.
GATAAATATATCCAGTTAGATGCAGGAACGCAGATTGCACTCTCCGCAACAGGAAGTCCGGAGAAGAGTCTGACATCCATTGAGTTAATTGAAGGAACCATTTTAAATGAAATTACAGCTCCACTGTCTCCCAATTCTTCTTACTCTGTAAATACGCCCAAAGCAACCATGTCCGTCCGGGGCACAAGTTATGTTGTTTCTGTTGAAAGGCTGGACAATGGCGATTACATTACTCGTCTTTATACACTTCATGGAACTGTTGAGACACAGCTTTTGGATGAGAAAGGCAATCCTAAAGATGGATCTGTAATGGTATCTGAAAACCAGTCCATTATCATACAGACGACACCTAATCCTAACAGCAACAATGACTCCACGATCGACGGTAATTCCTTCTTCGTTTATTTTGATGAGGAGAGCAATACCTATGTGCCGGTTCCGGATGGTACGAATCCTGTTACTGACTTTGACTATACAGATATTCCGGAAGATATGTTGCGGCAAATCTCCGAAACAGACAACAATCAGCAAATCATTTTAAACAGTATCGTTCTGCAGGAGGTTCTGGATGCATTAAATGGTTCTGGAGTGGATGACGTAGCAGAACTCCCGGCCTCTCCAAGCCCCTCACCATCACCTACACCGGAAGCTTCCACAGAAGTTCCCTCACCGGAACCGGAAGAATCTGCCCCGGCTACTTCCGCAGCACCCCGAAGACAAACTGCAACTTCGGCTGTTCCCTCTGAGATTCCTGTATCCATAACACCCTCAGAGAATATAATTGTGCCGTCACTTTCACCATCGCCGTCACCTTCTCCGGTACCGACCACAACATCAGTACCCACAATATCGTCAGCACCATCATCGTCGTCATCGTCTTCGTCGTCTTCATCGTCATCGACACCATCGACAACGACCCCGCCGACACCGACGACTACGACACCATCGACGGATTATGGTTCTGAAGCACCTGCTTCCTCTGAGACGCCTGCTTCCTCCGAGACGCCCGCTTCCTCTGAGGCACCCGCTTCCTCTGAGACGCCTGCTTCCTCTGAGACGCCTGCCTCCTCTGAGACGCCTGCCTCCTCTGAGACGCCTGCTTCCTCTGAGACGCCTGCTTCCTCTGAGACGCCTGCTTCCTCTGAGACGCCTGCTTCCTCTGGGACACCCACTCCCTCAATTTAGACGACGCCCGCTTCCACTAAGGTGGCGCCGACAGATATTGAAGGATAATAAAAAAGACGAAGAGGAGTCCTGCTCCTCTTCGTAATGATTCACTATTTCCTTTACGCCTGCCCCGTACAGTTCCATCAGTGCCAGCATGGTGTCTGCCTGGGGATATCCAACTCCGGCTTCGTACTTGTAGACCGCCTGCACAGAGCCCAGACAAAGGTATTCCCTGACCTGCTCTACGGTCAGATGTTTTCGTTCCCTCAAACGCCTTAGGTTTCTGCCAATGACTTTCAGATCGTATTCAGTTCTGCATTTCATTACTGCCACCTCCATACATAGCAATTTCCCATTTCAGGATTGACCGTTTTCCAATCGCAGATTTCCCCGCGAATAACTTAGAATACCATATTCTTTTCATTCTGGCAAGACAATCCTGATAAAAACTGATTTACTGTCCTGACAAAATCTGATTTACCACTCTACAACCAAGTGAGTACCTGAAACCGTACTTCCGTACTCCCTCCAAAAGGAGAAGTTTTCTGCAGACTGATTTATTTTTTGATATTAATCATCCTTTCACCCAACCTTAAACTTTGCCGGATAAGTTATAACATAATAACCAAGAACATTAACTTTCAACATTTACGTTTACTCAGGTCCATAAATGAATAGTTTCAGTCTGCACGGAAACATATGTACTTTTTACAGGTCAACCTCAAACTCGTAGGTCTGATTGTACTTATCCAAAGCAATCTGCATCTCTGCAAGTTCTATGTCAATACGTTCATAGTCCTTTTTGATGACCTCTAAATCATAATTGATGTAACGGTACTCCGGCACAATCCTTCGTGCAGAATATGTAACAGAACTGATTCTTGTTTTTGGCTCCTGCTTACGCAGATCATCCAAAACAGCTTTACGCTGATTCAGCTGTGCCATCTTTACTAAAATCTGATCCACCGTCATCTTATGGTCTCCCACCTCTACCTCACTGGTAAGGTTTGCCACATTTACGGCATGCTTAATCTTTACGATTTGATCGTCAATTTCCTGAATATTGGAAGCGACTGCTAAATAGTCATAATCCGGAATAACAGGCTCTTCATCCAACGCTGCAACATACATACAGCTTTCTGATTCTTTTCTCCGCCAGAACCCTTTGTCTTCATTTAACTTTTTGATTACCTTGTTTGCATATGCTGATGTCATCTTAACCATTTTCAACGCCTCCGATCCTTTGTTCTGATTTCCTTATATTGATCTCTTCCTTCTGGTTTCATCATACAGGTAATCAGCTTCTTTGTCATTGACGGCAGAGTTGAATGTTCCTCCCTTGCACATAACGTTTATTACGACACTAGTATAAATGTTTTTAAATAAATGGACTATATTTCAGTCTTGTGGTATAATGTTCTTATCTGATGAAAAGGAGCATTATCTATGGGAAAGAAAGCATCCACTATTACTCTCAGTATT
>JAGASC010000293.1 GCA_017621905.1 Roseburia sp. | reverse complement strand
TCTTCCCCACAACTATACGCCCAATTCCGTAGTCTATACAGGGACACATGATAACGATACGACTCTTGGATGGCTCTCTTCCATGAACAGAAGAGACAGAGGCTTTGCAAAGCGCTATCTCGGCATCAGATCGAACAAGGACATTCAGTGGGAATTTATCAGGGCAGCTCTTTCCAGCGTGTCCGATACGGCGATCATTCCCATGCAGGACTATTTGGGACTCGGAAGTGAAGCAAGGATCAACACGCCATCCACCCTCGGAGACAACTGGAAATGGAGAATGGTGAAGGGCCAGCTTGACGATGAGCTTGCGGAAAAGATTCGAAAGATGTGTAAGATGTACGGAAGAGTACAGAAATAAAAGGCGGGCAGGATAGTGAATATCCTGCCCGATTCTTTTATTATTTAAAACATTTTTTACAAGGAGTAAATCCTTTAGCTTTTGCAGCTTCAATAGTGACATGATTAGGATTGTCCATGTTACTGCAGGATGATTTGCTGTGGTATTTCTTTCCGCCTTTGGTAGGAATCCAGACAAGTTGTCCTTCTGCTTCTGAATTGGTCAAAACCGTTACTGTCTGGCTGCTGCTTTTCTGCCTTCTGCTTTACCATACTGCACATAATGATTGTATAGGCTTGTCTCATCAGTGCCGATGGCAGCCGCTACATCGGGGTATGTTTCTGCATAATACTCAGCATCGAAAACAGTGCCATCCGGCATGGTTTTTGGGGCTGCATCAACAGACATGACAGATGTGCTCAAACCAATGATTAGTGCGGCAAGAAATAAAAACTTTTGTTTCATAAAAATCCCCTTTCTGTAGCAGTACTTATTTACTATAATTATACGTTGCTTTGGCATTATTTTCAATGAATTTTAGAATTATTGTCAGTATTGTTGCGCAGTACAAAGAGAGATATCGTATTTTCAGCTTGAAACATACAAGCATCGTGATTAAATTGTCTGTTATAATGGAGAAAACTGACATAATCGGAGGGAAAAATGGATAAATATGCGTTGGTGACCGGGGCTGACCATGGTCTTGGCTATGAACTTGTGAAAAAGCTGCTTGAAAGAGAGTATATTGTATATGCCGGAAGACTGAAGGAAGAGGAGCAGATGTTGGATAAGCTTGCAGAAAGCTTTTCGGGGAAGCTTACTATCTTTAAACTGGATATCGGAAGTGATGCGAGTGTAAAGGCAATGAAGGAGCTTTTGGAGAATGTAGTTCCCTGTCTTGATGTTGTGATCAATAATGCAGGGATTCTTGGTGATATCACAAAAAATATTTTTGATGAGCTGGATTTTGAAGAGATACAGAGAGTGATCAACGTAAATGCTGTTGGCACACTGCGGGTGACCAATTCCGTGATACCACTTGTTATGAAGAGCAGACAAAAGCTGATTGTGAACATCTCCTCTGAGGCAGGGAGCATTGCGCAGTGCGAGAGAGAGGGATGGTTTGCCTACTGTATGTCGAAAGCAGCAGGAAATATGCAGTCGGCGCTGGTTCATAACAATATCAGAAAGAAAGGCGGAAAGGTCGTTGTGATTCAGCCGGGACATATGGCTACCTATATGCGAGGTCATCTTGATACAACGGCTGCCTTTACACCGGAAGAATCGGCAGAGGGGATTCTGGAACAGGTGCTGGATCGTGCGCTTCCCGAAACGGAAAGACCGTCCTTTATAGATAATGGAGGAAATCCACTTGCATGGTGAAATATGTGGTAACGGGGTGAAATGGCAATACATGGAGATGAAATGAGAGTTTGCCCGGAAATCTATAAACAGCTCCTTCCCACAGGACTTTCCATGGGCTTCATGATTTCTTTTGTGTCCATTGGCTCGCTTGCCCTTTTGCGGTGTATCATAGTCGCTGCAATTGTCTTTACCTGTGCGCCTTTCCTGATCCGGTTGGTGACCGGCAGCGGGGAGAAAGAAATTATTCACACGGCAACTCGGTACTTGAAAGTAAATTCCGCATTATATTTTCTGCCGGCAATGATCTGTATTTTCCGAAACAGCATGCAGGGCTTTGGGGATAACAAGACTCCTCTTATTTCCAGCTCTATTGAACTTGTGGGAAAGGTTTTGATCGCCTTTTTCCTGGCTCCTGTGATCGGATACTTTGGAATCATCATTTCGGAGCCCCTCGTGTGGGGGGTCATGATCCTTCCGCTTTTTGCAGGAATGAAAAAGTTTGGTGTTTTGTCAGAAACTGAATTGTGATATGATTGTATTAAAGTTTGAAGGATATGCAGAAAGGGATTGTGATGGACAGGATTGCGGTATTGATAGACGCAGAGAATACAAGCGTAAAGTATATTGAGGTTGTTTTAAAGGAGTTAAAACAGTACGGTGATATCTCCGTTCAGAGAATGTATGGAGACTTTTCAAACCCGGTGATGTCGGAATGG
>JAGASC010000292.1 GCA_017621905.1 Roseburia sp. | reverse complement strand
GGCCGGACTGGCGGAGGTTGAGTATATGGAAAAACCGAAACGGCTGTTCTTTGCGGTAAATGAAGGAAAAAGAGTTTCGTGTATTACGCCGTTACAAGAACCAATCGGGACGGGTGTAATCGGCGGTGTAGGCAGTACGCTTGGAGGAGGGACAGCAAGCGGAGGTGGTGCGGCAGTATCCGGCGGATTGTCTGGTGTAAATGTTTTAATGGGAGTGATAGATTCAGGCATTGACTATGCCCACCCGGACTTTCGTAATGCGGACGGCACCACCCGGATTTTAAATTTGTGGAATCAGACAATCCCGGGCGGGAGTGTGCCGGCACCACGAGGAAAAACATCGGCGGCAGAAACAGGGCAAACGGAATATTTGCAGTCGCCAGCGGGGTATTTTATTGGAACGGAATTTAACAGGGATGTCATTAATCTTGCCTTAGAACAGCCCTCAGAGACAGAACGTTACGCTATCTGCCCCAGTCGTGACATTTCGGGTCACGGTACGCACGTTACCGGGATTGCTGCCGGGAATGGCAGGGCATCGCAGGGGAGATATCGCGGTGTTTCCTATGAAAGTGAGCTTATCATCGTAAAACTGGGGCGCCCTCAGGAAAACGGATTTCCCAGGACCACGGAACTGATGCAGGCGGTGGACTATTGCATGAATAAAGCCGAAGAATATGGAAAACCGGTCGTACTGAATCTGAGCTTCGGAAATAATTATGGCGGTCATTCCGGTATCTCGCTGATAGAGACTTACCTGAACGATATGGCGAATTTCGGACGCACATCCATCGTAGTAGGCAGCGGTAACGAGGGCGCAGCTGCTGTGCACACTTCCGGGACTGTCCGTGAGGGACAAGCGGAGATTGTGGAGCTGTCCGTGGGCGCCTATGAGACAGGCCTGAACCTACAAATCTGGAAATCCTATGCGGATGATATGGAGGTTGCCATTGTACATCCCAACGGACAAAGCGTAGGACCGATTCAGAGAATACAAGGTCCCCAGCGTTTTACACTGGGAAATACCCAAATTCTTTTATACTATGGAATGCCAAGTCCCTACAGTCCTTTCCAGGAAATATATTTCGATTTTATACCAGTGCAGGATTACATTGACAGCGGAATCTGGGAAATTCGCCTGATCCCACAGCGGATTGTGGTAGGCAATTATAATATGTGGCTGCCGGCCGGCGGCGTGCTTAATGCAGGCACCGGTTTTCTGTACCCTACGGAGGAAACGACACTGACCATCCCATCTACAGCAGCAAAAGTTATTACAGTGGGAGCCTATGACGGGCATTTTGATCAGCTGGCCGCCTTTTCCGGGAGAGGCTATACCAGAGAGACGAACCAGATAAAGCCAGACATTGCTGCCCCGGGAGTGGATATTAATTCCTGCGCTCCGGGTGGTGGGTATGTGGTGCGAACCGGTACCTCCATGGCTACGCCCTTTGTGAGCGGAAGTGCCGGGCTCATGATGGAATGGGGGATTGTGCGTGGGAATGATCCGTACCTTTACGGAGAAAAGATAAAAGCGTATCTTATACGTGGCGCAAGGCATCTGCCTGTGTTGACGGAATATCCGAATCCTCAGCTGGGCTGGGGAGTTCTTTGTCTTCGGGATAGTCTACCTATTTGACAATACGTATACCAAAGGGGAACACTGTTTTTTGGGTAGTGGAAAAGGGTCACTTTGCAGAAAAAAGGTTGACAGTAGAAAAATTGCTTGTTAGATTATTGTTAATGAAAAGCTTAAGTGCTTTTGCGGAAAAACCAACCATGGAAGGGGAATGTTTCATGCTGCGGCATGAGCATTCCCTTTTCAAAAATTCTCTACAAATGATGGTAGGAGGTCTTTGTAAAGTGACGAAGAATCTAAAGCAAAAGATACAGGAACTCAATAGAGAAAGCATCCAAAATGTAGTGCTGAAAATGACAGAATTTCTCTCAAAAGAGCAGTATGACAGATTGGAAGAGCTGATCGATGCCCAGAAGGCGGAAAATGCAGCGCTGGAAGTGAACCAGGCGGTACAGAGAATGTCACAGGAATTTGTGAATGAAAAAATGAAGCAGATAGAAAGCTGGATGTCCCAAATTGATGAGGGTGAGCTGTATCTGGATGTTGACGAATATGAGGACTATTCCAGCGGTTATTGGGACAGTGACTGGATCACAGAGTATTATGATAATCAGGGTATCGGGGACAAAATTGTATCCATGATTCAATTTGCAAAGGACTGTGTGGATGACCGAAGATATCAGGAGGCAAATTCTATTTACGAGTGGCTATGGGAAATGTCTGTCAGCACTGACAGTGAATATGAGTGTGAACCGGTAGGCCTGGAACTGTTGGAGGAAAAAGATATTATTCGCACGGATATGAAGCAGCTGGCATTATTGACATTGTATACGGATTATCAGGTACTGGAATCGGAAAAACGTGCTGAGGACATTTATTTATACTTTACTTTCCATGCCTTTCAGGCATTGCATATTGAGGATATGTTTCGCGTGGGAAGGGAAAACCTGACTGGAACGGAACAATTTTTTGAAGATTGGATCGCTTTGCTGCAGACAAAAAGCGGGAAAGTGGAAGGAAGACTGCTGCAGGAAGCCGTTTTGTATAAAGAAGGGATAGAAGGGCTGGTCAGGATTGCGGATCAGAACTGCAGCATTCATCCTTCGTTATACCTGACAATTATGGGGGAGTACGATAGAAACCATAATTATCTGCAAATAGAGAATACTGGAGAGAGAGCCCTTGAGAAAATAGACGTTAGTCTGAAAATCAGGAGTGAAATCGCATTGAAAGCGGCTTATGCTTCCTCATGTCTGGGACATACTGAGAAAATGATGCAATTTTGCTGGGAAGGTTTCCGGTCTGACTCTACAGAAAAGAATTTCCTGCGTCTGTTTGGAACGAAGGAAATGGCAATGCGGTATGGGATGCGGGGAGAGGAAGTGCTCGTTTCCAGGCTGAAGGGGAATCCGGCAGAATATACGAGAAATGAAGAATTGAGTCAAAATGTAATCGCAGAAATGGATTATTATTCGCTATGTTTTTATATGGGCAATTTTGATAAGGTAAAACAAATCTCTAAAAACCCTCAGGGGTCTCTGGGATGGAGCGGGAAGTTTATACGCTATGGTATACGACTGTTTTTACTGTATTTGTATGATAAACCATTGCCGTCTAAGGCTGCAGCCAGTATTGCTGCTTATGTTGGATTTCGGGACGAGACAGATTTTAGTAATGCCATGGTTTTTGAAAGTGAAGTGGTAGAAGAAAGCCGAAAGAACGGGACTAGTATGTTCTGGGGATATTTTCAGAGATGGAAGCCATATTTCCAGGTATCCAAGGAAGAAAAGAAAAAATATCTTGCATGGGCAGAGAAAATCGTGTATGGCCGGACAGATGCCATTGTGGGTGGGCAGCATAGAAACCATTATGGAGAAGTGGCGGCTTTGCTTGCCTTGGTGGGAGAAATCAAAGAGAGTATGGAAGGGGCAGGAGCAAAGCAAATGATTTTTGCAGAGTATAAAAGAAAGTTTCCCAGACATTCTTCTTTTCAGGCGGAAATGAGGAATTTTTTTGGAGAGTGACGATGGTTATACTTTTGCATTGCTAAATCAGTGATTTATGATAAAATAAAAACATAAGATTTTGTAAGCAAAATTGCAAGAAATAAGTAAATAAATGTAAAATCTGAAATGAGGTGATGGTTTGGAATTAATCGATTTTAATGCATATCAACAGAATCAAAGAATGTACGGAGGAACAGCCGGAAGAAAAATGGGAATTACATATAGAGTAGTCTCGGAAACTCGGTACAAAGTTGAGATAATTCATGGCTGAGAGTTAGGAGAT
>JAGASC010000291.1 GCA_017621905.1 Roseburia sp. | reverse complement strand
CGACAGCGGGGAAAAATTTCGGGTGGGCTCGTCGAGAATCAACACGTCACAGCCTGCCATACTCATTTTTAACAGCAAAAGCTTTGCCTTCTGGCCGCCGGATAGCTCTGCGACAGGATGGGACATTTCGTCTGCCGTGTATTTCATACTGCCAAGATAAGTCCGAACACGGCTGATTTCATCCTTATCGCCGGTCTCACACAGAAAATCCACCGGAGTCTGCTCCATGGGAAGAATTTCCTCATAGTTTTGGGGCATATAAAAGGCATGGATGTCGGTACGCTTTAAAAGTTCAGTGGCTATTTCCCGCAAGAGTGTGGTTTTTCCTACTCCGTTTCGCCCGATAATACAGACGTGTTCCGGGCCTGTGACGGAAAGATGGATATTTCTCGCAAGTATGCGGCGTTCTTCCTCCTGTATGTCATCCACTCCCAACATTCTTTCAGTATTCTCAACATGATCCGAAGTACCATCGGACGCATCCATCGAGTCAACTTTCGCATCTCTATCAAAAACGTCTAAAGAAACGGAACTCCGTACATACAAAATATTCCTCTGAAGCTCCAACACACGTTTTCCGTTTGGCATAGATATTTTCTCGCCAAATTTAATGAAAATGGCGTCCTCTGTCTCCGGGATTTCTGTCATGTTCTCATATTCCTTCTCAAAACGGCGCTCCATAGATTTTACGGCATGCATTTTCTTTTTTAACAGCTGACCGCCGTGAGGATCCTGCCTGGTGATGGCATTCTGCTGATGCTCCACCTTCTGCTGAATCTGCCGGAAACGCTCCTGCTGTTTTTCATACTCACTTCGCTCTTTTCTTGCCACCTGTTCCTGATGAGCCAGGCCGCTGTTACGCCGCTCTACATATTCCTCGTAGCCCATGGCCGCAATGGTGTAGCGGCTCTCAGTTTTTCGCTTGATCTGCTCTAAATGAATGATTTTGTTCGCTGTACGTTCCAGCAGCAGTTCATCATGGGAAATATAGAGTAACGGAAGCTTTACCTCCCGGATAAAATTCTCCAGCCATTCCAAAGTCCGGATGTCAAGGTCATTGGAGGGTTCATCCAAAAGAAGTACATCCGGCTGCTCCATCAGAATTTTAGCCAGCTGCAGTTTTACCTTCTCTCCGCCGGAGAGCTGCCCCACCTGCTGATCGGAATAGAAAATATCTGACGGCAGCACCAACCGGGCCGCGATATCTCCAAGTTCTCTCGGTGTCAGATCGTAGAAAATTTCACTTTGACTAAAGAATTCATAAATTGTCATTTCTTTCTGGGCTGCGGCAAGCTCCTGCGCCAGGTAACCAATGCGGGCGCCGTTTTTGATAATTTCACCGGTGTATTCCACATAATCTTCCACCAGCGTCTCATCGTAAATTAGCTTTAATAATGTTGATTTTCCGTTGCCCTCCTCGCCGATCAATGCTGCCTTATCTCCCTCATTCAGCACCATGGAAAAGTCATTTACGATAGTCCGCAAATCCTTGCGATGAGTGATTGTTAAATTTTTTATTTGAATCATATATCCTTGTTTTCCTCCCGGTTCTGTACAAAAATAGTATATGTGTTGCAACATACAAGAAAAATCTCAACAAAAAAAGATGCAAGTCAACCCTACATCTTCTCGTCACAACATATATGAAAAAGATTGAAAGAATTTCCTGTATGAAAAACATACTATTCAATTCATTATTTACAGGAAATTCTGTACATCTTTTCACCAACCTTTCTTTATTGCCAGACAATACTAATCGGTCACTATCTGGCATCAACTATTACCAAATTACGTAACTGTTCAGTACCTTCACAGTTACGACCGCAAGCCAATTAAAATCGCTCCGCGATGGGGCTTGCTCCTGTATGTTCTACGTTTTCATACGTCCTATGCAGTAAATGCATAGGACTGTTTTGAACTGTTACCAACTTACTACATATACCTAATAATGTCAAGAGATTTACAGGTTCAGCGTTACCATATTAATCTCATCGGAACGGGAACCGCCACCACTCTGTGAACAGAAATCTACTGAATCAGCGCAATCTCATATCCACTTTCTCTCGCAGCGTCAATAAAATCTCCCAGCACCGCTGCATTTGTTTCTGACTGTCCGTGCAGCAGATAAACAGCGCCCGGGTGCAGACAATCTTTCATTTTTTGCAAGCTTTTCGCCTGGTCCGGCTGATTATTTACATCATAATCCAGGTAAGCAAAACTCCAGAATATGCTGGTATAACCGCAATTCGCCAATACCGCCAGGGACTGCTCGCTGAACTTTCCTGCCGGATAGCGGAATAAGTTCATTTCATAATTGAAGTTTTCCTTTACATAATCATGGGTATCCATGATTTCCTTTTGCTGGCCCTCTATGGTAAGGGACGGAATTCCGGCTGACGGATGTGTGGTGCTGTGATTTCCTACAACATGTCCTTCGGCAATCATCCGTTCCACAAATTCCGGCTCGTCCTTTGCATAGGGCTGCGTCACAAAAAAGACCGCCTTCACATTCTTTTCCTTTAACGTGTCCAAAATGGACGCTGTATATCCGTATTCATAGCCCATGTCAAAAGTCAGATATATTTTCTGCGCCTCTTCACCGACAAACAGGGCATGATATTTGCCGTATTTCTCCTGATAGGAAACAGCTCCCACCGGACGGTTCTTTTCGTCTACGTTTGTTCCCTGTCCCCACTCTTTTATTTCGGTGGAGAGTGACTCGATGTTTGCAATGGGCAGACTCAAAGCATCAGGAATCTCAGGACCGGAGCTTCCCTGTCCTGCCTGTGTACTTTCACCATTTTCTGTCCCGCTCTCTGATGCGTCATCGCCGGTTACACCTGTCTGTCCGGAATTTTCGCCGTAAGTCTCATAGGTTTTAAGGATAGCCTCACCGATTGCCGCTGCATATGCCTCCAGATTACGATCAAACAGATCGTTGTCCGATGTATTACTGATAAATCCCAATTCTACAATACAGGATGGCATCTGGGCATTAAGATTTATGTAATAATTCTTATTTTCACTCTGCTGCGTGCCTTTTTTTACGCCGCGGTTTCTCTGGATTCCCGCATCGTCAAGCCCATCTATAATATTCTGGGCCAAAGACATGGTTTCTTCATTCGCATTGCTATAGACCCAGATTTCTGCGCCATATCCATCGCCGTCATTTCTATGTAAGGACACAAAATAATCGACCTGTTCCCGGTTGGCAATATCGCAGCGCTCCTGCAGGCTTAAGAAGGTGTCATCCTCCCTGGTCATAACCACTGCCACATCCTTATTCTCCAGATAAGAAGCAACTGCTTTTGCAATCTGTAAATTATCGTCTTTCTCGTAGCGCTTCCGGTAATTAGAACCATTGTCTTTTCCACCGTGGCCCGCATCCAGACCGACTACAAGCCAGGGCTCGTCCACATTTTCGGTATTGTCCTCACCTGCATCCGCGCCCTCTTCCGTGCCATGCACGCTCCCCGTAATATTTCCCATAGTCTCTGCGTCCTTCCAGGGATGATCAAGTAAAGCCTCCAACCCTCGAAATCCCAACAACACCACTAATAACTCTAATACACAATATGCAATACATATCATATTTCTGATTCGTTTTTTCTTTTGCCGCGCCTTGTTCAAAACCCTTCTCCACTCTGCCACATATTTTATTCTGG
>JAGASC010000023.1 GCA_017621905.1 Roseburia sp. | reverse complement strand
ATTTTTCTGTGACGCACTTGAAGTGGTTCTATGAGAATCCGAAAGAATACATAGAGAAAATGAATGGAACAGATAAGGACCTTGCGGCACATTTTATGATTATGAACCATTACGGAATCGCGCTGTATGGAGCAGAGGTAAAATCTGTTTTCGGAGAAGTTCCCAAGGCCGATTACATGGACAGTATCTGGTACGACATCAGAGATGCCCGGGAGGATATTTTATCGAACCCCATGTATATCATTTTGAATCTTTGTCGTGTGTCAGGTTATCTGAAAGACAATCTGATATTGTCCAAGCAGGCAGGTGGAGAATGGGGCTTAAAAAACCTTGATCTAAAATATCGTAGATTAATCCAGGATGCACTCGACTGTTACGAGACAGAACGGACGATGGAAGTAGAAAAAGAGAAAGCAGCAGAATTCGCAGAATATATGATTCAGGATATGGGATTCGTGATGGACAAAAATGAAAAGTGGCTGGAATGGGCAGTGGAACTCCAAAGTATCGCACAAGCCGGCCTGTTTTATGGAAAAGACCCCTTCGATATAGAAAGATACCAAAGAATACGGGACATCTCCGCTGAAATAATAGCCCATAAAGCCGAAATTTCGACAGAAAAAGCAAAGGATTTGTTTTGTAATGAGATAGGGTACCAGACGCCGAAACTCGACACCCGTGCGGCCATATTTCAGGAAGACAAGATTCTGCTTGTGAAGGAGAAAAATGGAACCTGGTCCTTGCCCGGTGGCTGGGTTGATGTAAATGTTTCCGTGAAAGAAAACACAGTCAAAGAGGTAAAGGAAGAAGCGGGCCTGGATGTTACTGCTGATTTGGTAATTGCGATACAGGATAGAGAAAAACATAACCTGCCTATATATGCATACAAGGTATGTAAAGTTTTTGTCCTGTGCACGGTCGTGGGCGGAAATTTTGAACCAAATATAGAAACTGTGGAGAGCAGATACTTTGGAATCGATGAATTGCCTCTGCTTGCAACAGAAAAAAATAATGAAGAACAAATAAAAATGTGCTTTGACGCATATCATGCGGACCATTGGAAGACTTTATTTGACTGAGGGGAAAATGATGAGTAAAATCAAAGTTATTTTATGGGACATAGATGGAACACTTTTAAATTTCGAGGAAGCGGAGAAATATGCAATCCGGAAATGTTTTTCCATCTTTGGGCTTGGCGAATGTACAGATGCAATGCTTCACGCATACAGCGCAATTAATAAAGAATATTGGAAGCGTCTGGAAAGGGGAGAAATTACGAAAACAGAGGTACTGGAAGGCCGTTTTCGGGATTTTTTTGAAAAATATGATCTGGATACGTCGGCTGCCGCCAAATTTAATGCGGAATATCAAATCCGTTTAGGAGATACCACCTGTTTCTATGAAAACGGTCTGGAAACGGTACAGGCGTGCAAGGGTAAAGTGCTGCAGTATGCAGTCACAAACGGAACCAAGACTGCCCAGGATAGAAAACTGGAAAATTCCGGATTGATCAATCTTTTGGATGGGGTATTTATTTCCGAAGAAATCGGAATTGAAAAGCCGATGGTAGGATTTTTTGATAAAGTATTCGAAAAAATTGGGAAATATGACAAAGCGGAAGTCCTGATTGTCGGTGATTCGCTCACAAGCGATATACAGGGCGGAAACAACGCCGGCATCGTGACCTGCTGGTTTAACCCGGATGAGAAGGAACGTAGTACAACGCTCCGAATCGACTATGAAATCAGTAGTCTGATGCAGGTGCTGGATATTTTGTGATTTGGAGAAAAGACGAAGAGTGTACAGCTGATTGTAAACGACAGAGTTGGCCGATTGAGAAATTGGCACACAAAGCGGCTGCACAAGATTGATTGGAGATAAAGAATAATGAAGCTTACAACCTTATGTTACATAGAGCAGGATGACAAGTACCTGATGCTCCATCGCGTGAAAAAAGAAAACGATTTAAATCACGACAAATGGATTGGCGTTGGCGGTAAGTTTGAGAAGAACGAAACACCGGAGGAATGCCTGCTTCGCGAAGTACAGGAAGAAACCGGACTGACACTGATAAAATATCGCGCGAGAGGGATTATCACCTTTATTTCTGATGAGTGGGAGACGGAATATATGCATCTTTACACGGCAACAGAGTTTGAAGGAAATATGACAGAGTGCAATGAAGGCGAGCTGGTCTGGGTGCCAAAAGCAGAGATTCAGAACTTGACCTTGTGGGAAGGTGATAAAATATTTCTGCGTCTTTTGAATGAATGTGATTCATTTTTTTCCCTAAAGCTGCGCTATGAGGGCGAAAAACTGGCAGAGTCAGAGGTAAACGTATATTGAAAGAGGAAAACATATCAAATGATGACAAACGAAGAAATATATAAAATCGCCAGGCAGCAGTCTGCGATTGAGCTGAATTGCAGCCCGGAGGATTTCCTGCTTGACGAAAACAAAATCACAACCCCTTATTTTCACGAGAAAGCCAGAAAATACCTGACCGAGCCTTTTGAGTGCCAGATGGTTTCCTACGGCAGCAACATTGTTGCCTCTGTCCGGGAGGACTTACAGGAAATGGTGGCGGCATATCTTAAAAAATATGAGATGGCACATTGTTTTGAGACTCCAAATCTGCACGTTTTAAATGACAATCTACAAAAAGCAGGACTTCGTGTCTGCTTTATGGCGGAGTATTTCCTGCCGGATGTAAACCAAATGAAGAGGCTGGATTGTGGCTATGAAATGCGAATCCTGACAGCGAAAGATTTTGTTGACTTGTATAAGCCAGAATGGAGCAACGCCCTGTGTGAAAGCAGGAAAGAACTGGATGTACTTGGAGTGGCTGCTTTCGATGCCGGAAAAATGGTCGGCTTTGCCGCCTGTTCCGCGGATGGCGAAGATATGTGGCAGATCGGCATTGACGTGCTGCCGGAATATCGCAGACAGGGCATTGCTGCCGCCCTGACCAGCAATCTTGCCGCAGAAATCCTGGCACGTGGTAAAGTGCCGTTTTATTGTGCCGCCTGGTCCAATATAAAATCAGTGCGCAACGCAATAAAATGCGGCTTTAAACCCGCCTGGGTGGAACTGACCGCCAAAAAAGTGGAATTTGTGGAAGGGATGAACCGATAAATGAAACGAAAAACAGCCATTGCTTTGCAGACTGTTTTCGGACACGGCGCATGGCCTGTCTCTGAGCAATTGCTCGAATCCCAGACGGTTTTAGAACCGTCCGGGCCGGGTTACTCTCGAAGGACAGGGCCTTCGCGGAGGACAACAATCCAGAACTTCCGGTTCGCTTTGCGCGCACTTTTCTTCGCAAGGAGCAGAAGCTTCCCTGGTATTGCATGTGCAGCTACTCTCGGGCAGGAGAGCGTTTGCTTCTTTTTGTTTGCAGAAATCTTCGTGGGCTGCAATCGTCAGTACGGTATCGCCGAGTTGTGTAAGTATGGTGCCGATTAAAGCGATTTCATCTTTATCACAGCAGCATGAAATGGCGCAGGCCAAAGAAGATACAAAAGTTACTAATTCACAGGAATTCATAGGAATCTCCATTCTGAAGCAACCTGCGATATATGCACAATCGCTTCTGTTATAAGATATGTTTGGAAAAACAGAGTGTGCCGGAAAACGGCAGGCAGCCCGGGGACAATGTTCATGTGATAAGGATACGAAAGAGCGTAATGAAAAGCGCAACAATTTTTTTGACTGGAAAAACAGACCACAGAAAGGTACGGGTACAAAAATGATCAGACTTGCAGAAATGAGCGACCTCACAGAAATCCTGCGGATTTACGCACATGCCAGAGAATATATGGCAGAGCAGGGAAATCCGAATCAATGGGGAGAAAACAAACCACCGAAAGAAACATTAGAGCAGGATATTGAGAAAAGACAGCTTTATGTCTGCACAAAGGATAACAGTATTTATGGCGTTTTTGCATTAATTTTTGGTGCAGACCCCACATATGCAAGAATTGAGCGCGGTAATTGGAAATCTGCCGAACCCTACGGGGCAATACACAGAGTTGCCGGGGACGGCACAGTAAAAGGTGTGTTCGCAGAGTGCCTGGAATATTGCAAAGCCAGGAGCTGGCATCTGCGGATCGATACCCATGCGGACAACAGGATCATGCAGCACTGCATCGAAAAAAACGGCTTCAAACGGTGCGGTATCATTCATATCCAGGATGGAACACCTCGAATTGCCTATGAATATATGGAAGAGCAGGAGGAGCCTTGCCTGCGCTGTGCCAAGATAATACTGTCGAATGGTTAAGTAAAATAACCCACGCATGAGTCACTTATGATTCATCGTGGGTGTTTTTGTTTTCTTTTGCTTCAACGTTAGAAAATATTCAGTTGCCCGCTGAAAATCTTATTTGCAACGACTGCGATAGAACCAATCAGAGGAGCATCGCCGCCAAAGGTGGATTTTTCAATTACGATTGGCTGCGTAAACGTATTAGGCGCCTGGGTATTCAGCTTGGATCTGAGCACATCTTCCAATATAGTCGTCGCACAGGGCGCATTATAACCCACAACAACATGGTGAATAGCCAAAAGGTTCAACGTATTCCGAAGAGCGCAGACCAAGTAGGTACAAAAATCATCCAGGGCTGACAAGGCAAAAAAATCACCGGAACTGGCGGCGCCAATCATTTCCTCCCAGCTATAGTGCGGCTTTGCAGGAAGTCCCCCTGATAACGGATAAATTCCCCGCAGAGAATGAATTTTTTCATTCATTTTCTCTGTGTTTGCATACAGGGCAAGACAGCCGGTATTTCCACAGGTGCATTTGGGGCCGTTCAGTTGGATGGACGTATGTGCCAGCTCAACATTTTGACCGGAATCCCCCTCGTATACACTGCCATGCAGGATATAGCCTACACCGATTCCGTTCATAATGTGAAGGTAAAGCATGTTGTTATATGGTTTGGTTTTACTGCCATAAAGTTTTTCTGCCAGAGCACCGGCGGTACAGTCGTGAATCAGAAAAGTGGGCAGACCCGTTTTTTCACTGATGACGGAACCAATCGGCACATCATGTATGCCCCAGAAATCGGAGGGCGATAAAATCATTTTCCGCACGGTGTCAATGGGACCCATGGATGAGATGCCAATGGCCACAATTTGTCGTGACTGTCTGGCGGCCAGCTGCTCGTACATGGCCAGAAGCTTCGTTATCAGCAGTTCTCCATCCATCGTATGATATTCATAATCTGCCTGCATGGCAATAGTTCCTCTTAAATCTGCAAGGATTACAGTCAGTAAATTTCGCTTGACCAGCATTCCCGCGATAAGAGGCGAGGCAGGGGATAAATCCAGCAGGATGGGCCGACGGCCCAGGGTCAGCTCTGTGGATTTTTCCTGCCCATTGTATTCGCAGATAATATTTTTCTCAATCAATTCCGAGACGATATTGCCCAGGGTAGTTTTGGTCAAATGCATTTTCCGGGCCAGATCAACACGGGAGACAGACTGCTCTGTGGCGATCAGCTGCAGGGCAAGTGCTCTATTCTTTTCTTTTATGTCAGTAAGGCCGGTTCCGTGTTGGCTGCTCATTTATTCACCGAAAACAGCTTTGTAATCAGCCTGGAACTTTGCAATTCCCTGGTCTGTTAACGGATGCTTGGTCATCTGCTCAATTACATTATATGGAACAGTGGCAATGTCAGCGCCAGCCATAGCACAGTCAATCACATGAATCGGATTACGGATGCTTGCTGCAATAATCTGTGTGTCAATATCATGAATTGCAAAAATTTCTGCGATGGTTTTGATTAATTCAACACCCGGCATATTGATATCGTCCAGACGGCCTACAAATGGAGAAACGTAGGTTGCGCCTGCTCTTGCAGCAAGGAGAGCCTGATTTGCGTTGAATACCAGAGTTACATTTGTTTTGATTCCCTCCGCGGTCAGAACCTTTACCGCCTTTAAACCTTCTACGGTCATTGGAATTTTTACTACCATGTTTGGATGAATTGCAGCAATTTCTCTGCCTTCTGCAATCATGCCATCTGCAGTTACAGTAGTTGCCTTTACTTCACCGCTGATAGGTCCGTCTACGATGGAGGCGATTTCCGAAATAACCTCCTTGAAATCTCTTCCTTCCTTTGCAATCAGCGAAGGGTTGGTGGTAACGCCGCAGATAACCCCCATATCATTTGCCTTTTTGATGTCTTCCACTTTTGCCGTGTCGATAAAAAATCTCATTATAAATCCTCCTTGTTTTCCGAAGGAAAATGCGAGTGTCCCGCAACTTCAGTTGCGTGCGTGAACAGAGGATTTTCCTCCTTGTTTGCATAAATTTGTATTTGTTAAAAAAATTGACAAATATATCCTTTGAGGTGGAGTTTACCATGTGATGATGGGGTTGTCAATAAGAAATATACCATATTTTTGGACTTGATAAAGCTTCTTTCAGAGATAAAAGTAAAAAAATATTATTAACAAGAAAATCATTGATCGGCCTGGATTGATGCGTTTATCCTGTAATTATAAAATATCCAACTTGCATGAAATAGCATAAGATGGTAGTATAGAGAGATACATAAGAAGTTGTGAATCAGGGGGTAAACCAAATGAAGATTGCGATTGCCGGTACAGGCTACGTAGGACTGTCAAATGCCATTTTGCTGGCACAGCACCACAAGGTGCATGCGGT
>JAGASC010000290.1 GCA_017621905.1 Roseburia sp. | reverse complement strand
AGCAGAAGCAAAGGAATAAAAAGTCAAAAAAGAAAAGGAGATATAAATTATGTCAATGATCAACAAAGAAGTTAGCGAATTTACCGTACAGTCCTATCAGGATAACAGTTTTAAAACAGTGAGCAAAGCCGATATTCTCGGCAAGTGGAGTGTATTCTTCTTCTATCCGGCGGATTTCACATTTGTGTGCCCGACCGAATTGGAAGACCTGGCAAATAAGTATGCAGACTTTAAAGCAGCAGGCTGCGAGATTTATTCCGTTTCCTGTGATTCCCATTTTGTTCACAAGGCATGGCACGACGCATCCGATCGAATCAAAAAGATTCAGTACCCGATGCTGGCAGACCCGACCCATGCGTTGGCAAAGGATTTTGAAGTGCTCATCGAGGCAGATGGCATGGCAGAGCGCGGCAGCTTCATCGTAAATCCGGAAGGCAAAATCGTATCTTACGAAGTATCTGCCGGAAACGTAGGCCGTGACGCGGACGAGTTGTTCCGCAAACTGCAGGCAGGCCAGTTCGTTTATGAGCACGGTGACGAGGTATGCCCGGCAAAATGGCAGCCAGGAGCTGAGACCTTGAAACCGAGCCTGGATCTGGTTGGACAGCTTTAATTATGGTGGAGGGTGGCGCTGGAGAAATTTCCGGCGCCATTTTTTAGATTCGCAAACGCGATTTTAATGGGGGTACGGAATATTATTATTCGAAAGGAGTAAGACGATGAAAAATCTTTATGATGTTGTAATTATAGGCGGCGGTCCTGCAGGGCTTACGGCCGCGTTGTATCTGGCCCGGGCCAGGTATCGGGTTGTCGTTGTAGAAAAGGAACATTTTGGCGGGCAGATTACAATTACCCATGAGGTGGTAAATTACCCCGGCGTGGAACGTACCAGTGGTACGGCCCTGACCGAGACGATGCGCAGGCAGGCCCAAGGCTTTGGCGCAGAGTTTCTGCTGGCGGAGGTGGAAAAACTCTCCATGGAGGGCGATATCAAGTCGGTATATACCAATCGGGGAGAGCTGCACAGCTTTGGTGTACTTTTAGCGACAGGCGCACATCCAAGAATGATAGGCTTTCGTGGCGAGGAAGAATTCAGGGGCCGGGGCGTGGCCTATTGCGCGACTTGTGATGGTGAATTTTTCACAGGAAAGGAAGTGTTCGTAGTGGGCGGTGGTTTTGCCGCGGCAGAAGAGAGCGTTTTTTTAACCAAATACGCCAGCCATGTGACCATTTTAATCCGTGAAGACGATTTTACCTGTGCGCAGGCAACGGCGGAGGCGGCACGCAGTCATGAGAAGATTACGATTTTGACAAATACGGAAGTAGAAGAAGTGCGCGGTGATACAGCACTGCGGAGTATTCGCTATCGCAACAATCTGACTGGTGAAGTCAGTGAATACCAGGCGCCGGCAGGCGATACTTTTGGCGTGTTTGTGTTTGCCGGGTATGCGCCGGCTACAGAGCTGGTCCGGGGTGTGGCAGAGCTGAATGAACAGGGGTATGTGGTGACAGACCGCTCCATGCAGACTACAGCAGAAGGACTTTACGCGGCAGGCGATGTGTGCATTAAGCCGCTGCGTCAGGTAGTGACGGCGGTGGGCGATGGTGCACTGGCGGCAACGGAACTGGAGAAATATGCAGCGGCTATGCAAAAGAAGACCGGACTTCACCCGGAGCAGCCTACAGCGGCATCCTCTTCAGGCAGGAGCGCGGCGGATCAGGGAACTGCAAAGCCCGAAGAAACCAAATTAGAAAGCGCAAAAGCAGAAGGAACGGCCACGGCAAGCAGGCTTTTTGATGCGGATATGCTGGCACAGCTGAATGCAGTGTTTGCGCGGATGAATGCACCGCTGGTCCTGAAATTGTATTTGGATGGCCGGCCGGTTTCCGCAGAGCTGCGCGGATATATGGAGGAACTGGCGCAGCTTACCGACAAGTTGGCATTGGAAATTGTCCATACTGCTGCGGATGGCACTGCCGGCATTATTATGGAAAAAATCGAAAATCTTCCCTGTGTGCAGATTTGCCGTGCCGGCGGAAGCTGGACGGGACTGGCGTTCCACGGGGTTCCGGGTGGTCATGAGTTCACCTCCTTTGTGCTGGGACTTTACAATGCGGCAGGCCCGGGGCAGGCGCTGGATGAGGATGTGGCGGCACGAATAAAGAGTATTACGCGCAAAATTGACTTGAAGGTACTGGTCTCTTTGTCCTGTACCATGTGCCCGGAGCTTGTGACGGCAGCACAGAAGCTGGCGGCGGAAAATCCGAATGTGACGGCACAGGTATATGATTTAAATCATTTTCCGGAACTGCGGGAACGCTACAACGTTATGAGTGTGCCTTGCCTTATTATAAATGATGGCGAACAGATAACCTTCGGAAAAAAGAATATCCGGCAGTTACTGGAGTTTTGTTAAGCAGGCAATGGAAGATTTTTGCACAGAACCGTAACAAAAATGTTGATAGGCATGAAAGGCTAGGCAAAAATGGATTGACATATGATGCTGCAACGTACAATAATAGAGATGCAAGAAAAGTGGTTGAAAACGACTGGAACCGTTATTTAATGAAAGCAAAGGACGAAAAAGCTATGAATAGGAACGAACAAATAAGAGAAGCACTTTTTGATATGCAGGATTTAAAATATAAGGATTTCCATTCCAAATTGATACCAAATATAGATCCGGGCACAATCATCGGCGTCAGAACGCCAAGGCTTCGGGACTTTTCCAGGAAGATGAAAAAGGATGAAAACATAGAAGATTTTCTTGCGGTCCTTCCGCACCAGTATTATGAGGAAAACAATCTGCACGCATTTCTTATTGAACAAATCAAAGATTACGATGAATGCGTTGCGGCGCTGAACCAATTTTTGCTTTATGTGGATAACTGGGCGACCTGTGATATGATGCGTCCGAAATGTTTTAAAAAGCATAAGGGGCAGCTGTTAGAGCAGATTCAAAAATGGCTTGCAGACTCCCATACGTATACCGTCAGATTTGGCATAGAAATGCTGATGACGTTCTATTTGGACGAGGAGTTTGACATTAAGTTTCTTGACATGGTAGCAGCAGTCAAGTCCGACGAATATTACATCAATATGATGATTGCCTGGTATTTTGCCACGGCGCTGGCAGAGCAGTATGAGAGTACGATTCCCTATATAGAGAAAAAACGCCTGCCGGTATGGGTGCACAACAAGACCATACAAAAGGCCATTGAAAGCTATCGCATTACCGATGAACAGAAGGTATATTTACGAGGTCTGAAACAAAAGGCATAAATAAAAACGCGGAAGAGCGCCCATGGGGTCTATGCAGAAAAAATGCACTCTGAGACCCCATTTTAGTCCAAGCGTTATGAAGAAAGTGTGTCTGATAGATACGAGATTACTGGTTGGTTAAGGTTCCCGTGTACGGAGCCAGCTCCAGCCGGACAAAATACCCACGGTTGTGGTGGCATACCGGGCACTCCTCCGGGACGGTTTTTCCACGGTAAATATGACCGCACTGCATGCACATCCATGCGGCGTCCACATCAGAAACAAAAAGCTTCCCCTGCTCTAAGAGATCCGCGAACAGACCGAACCGGTCGCCGTGGGTCTTTTCAATTTCGGCAATGAGCTGGAAGGAGCCGGCAACTTTCATGAATCCTTCTTCTTTTGCTTTCTGGGCAAAATGAAGATATACGTCGTCATGTTCTTCGTATTCATTGTGCTGGGCGAAGCGCAAAAGCTTTGCAACGCTCTGGCTGACATCGATGGGATATGCGCCGTCGATGTGGATATTTTCTCCACTCAATTCGCTGAGGTGGTTATAAAAAATCTCGGCATGCTCTTTTTCCTGATTTGCAGTAAAAGTAAATACCGCCTCGATTACAGGGAGGTTCTGTTTTCTGGCCTGGCCGGCGGCGATGGTGTAACGGTTTCTGGCCTGGCTCTCGCCTGCAAAGGCACGCATTAAATTTTCTTTTGTGATACTGTCTTTGAATTCTACTGGCATGTTTTGTATTCTCCTGATTCTGTGTTTTATATTTTTGTTTTACAATAATGGATGCTCTGCCCTGGCTTTCAGCCTTGCATAGCGCCGGTCGATTTCTGCCTGTATTTCTTCTGTGATGGGTGCATATTCGTCTTTTGTCAGGTGCTTTGTGCGTCCCATCATGGCGAGCCAGTCGGAAATGGGGATTTTTTTCTTTTTCGCCTCAGGGTCGTAGCTTAGGGTTGTGATGCCGCGCTCCACCTCATAAAGAGGAAAATAGCAGCTGTCCACAGCGGCAGCAATGACGCTGCGCTCTAAGTTTGGCTTGTCGCTCCAGTTCAGCGGACAGGCGGAGAGGGCCTTCACGTAGGCGGTTCCGAATTCCCTGGAATAGGCGGCGGCTTTTGCGGCTTTTTTGATGAAATCTGCCGGATTGGATTCGGCTACTGTCGCCACGTAGGGGATGTGGGTGGCGGCAAAAAGTTCCGGGGAGTCCTTGTGGAAGAAAGTTTTTCCGTATTGGACCTTTCCTACATGGGAGGTGGAGCTTTTGGCGCCCATGGGGGTGGAATAGGACAACTGGTAGCCGGTGTTCATGTAGCCTCCGTTGTCGTATTCAAAAATGATCATGTGATGGTTGCGCAGGGCGGTTCCTAAGGCTGAGCCCATGCCGATATCCATGCCGCCGTCGCCGCTGACCATGACGAAGGTAATGTCGCCGTCGGGGTATTCGCCGCGCTTTTGCTTCTGGTGAAAGACCTCAACCACGCCGCTTAAGGTGGCGGCACCGTTCTGGAACAGGTTGTGAAGGTAGGGGATGCGGAAAGCGGTTTTCGGGTAACCGGTGGTGACCACCATGCCGCAGCCGGTCTGGAAAAGGATGACCACATTTCCTTCAATTCCTTTTAACAGGAGGTTTACGTTTACCGGAATGCCGCAGCCCGGGCAGGCACCGTGGCCGGGGGCGAGGCGCTTTGGGATGGCGGTGGTGTCTTTCAGCAGACCGCCTTTTACGGTCATTTTTCCTGTATTTTCGTCAAAAATACAGGTGGTGATGCCGGGTTTTGTGTCGTCTTCCGTGAGGGGGGCGAAATACTGGGGCTGCTTCTCGTCCGGGGAGCCTTCACCTGGGGTAATGCCGTAGTAGTCAAACTCTTTTGCATCTTCGGATAAGCCCTCCCGAAGAAGGTTGACGGCATCTTCTGCGAAAAAGTCTTTTCCGCCGAGGCCGTAAATTCTGGTAAGGACGCGGATATGCCGGTCATTTTTATTGCAATCTGAATTGCTGGTCATTGTGTCACTGGCATCCTGTGGAGTGAGGCCATCCGGGCTGGTATCCTGTGGAGTGGTGCCATTGCTTTGCATGGTGGATTTGGAATTCAGAGACTGTAGTGCAGCCTTAAGTTCCAGCGACATATTTCCGCCGCCTGCGCCGTAGCTGTCCTGACGGTCGGCGGCGATGATTACCTTTGCATTTTTACAGAGCTCCTGCAGTTCTTCGGTCGGAAATGGACGGAGGACATGCAGAGTAATGACCCCGGCTTTGATATTTTCTTTTCGCAGGATATCTACGGCCTCCATTGCTGTATGATAGGAGGAACCCAGGACAAAAAGCAGGATATCTGCATCCTCATAGCAATATCCGGCAGCAAAATCCAGCTTTCTGCCGGAAAGCTTCCGGTATTCTTCGAATAGATCGGGCAGTTTTTTACGCGCCTCTTCCATTGCCAGATGAAGCTGATATTTATTATTGATGACGTCCGGCTCGTTCATATAGGAACCGATGGACACCGGATGATCCAAATCCAGCACACTGTAGAAGCAGTTCTCGCCGGTGGAATCTTCCTTTGCAAAGGCAGAGGTTCCCGGACTGTCACTGCATAGCTTTGGCCCTACATAGTGCTGTACGGTGGCATCGTCCTCAAAGACCAGACATTTTCGTTTCTGGTGGCTGGTAAAAAAGCCATCGAAGGCCACGACCACGGGAAGGCTTACCGCTTCCGCCAGTTTTAGCCCCAGCAGGTTAAAGTCGTAGACCATCTGGGGTTCGTCGGCAAAAAGGATGATCCAGCCGGTGTTTAACATATACATGATATCGCTGTGATCGCCCTTGATGCAAAGGGGACCGGAGACGGTACGGCAGGCTACGTTCATGACCATGGGCATCCGGGTGCCGGACTGCACGGGAAATTGCTCTAAGGCATAGAGCAGACCGTTGGCACTGGTGGCGTTGAATACACGCCCGCCTCCGGCGGAGGCGCCATAGCAGATCCCTGCAGCGCTGTGCTCACCCTCTGCGGCAATCAGCTGAATGTCATGCAGGCCGTCTGCACGCATCTGGTCCAGATTTTCCGCAATCTGAGTGGAAGGGGTGATGGGATAATAGCCCATGATATGGTAGTTTATCTGTTTGGCGGCATAGGCAGCCAGTTCGTTTCCGCTGTCGTATATGATTTTCTGGGGGACCAAGGAGGTGTCTTCTGTAGTCACTGTTTTTTCAGTACTCATTCTTTGTGATATCCATTCCTTTCAACTTTGGCATGGGTTTATAGAAAAAAGCGCTTTCCCGTGCCTCTAATTTATGTTGCAGTGGTGCAAGATTAATTATACAACGCCGCCATCCACACGTTTTTCCACCAGATAGGAGTCGCTGGTGATATACGAATTTGCGCCGACTTCCTGATACTTTATGGCATCCGGCAGCAGGTCTTGATTTTGCATAGACCAGGGCTTTTCGGGGTAGTCTTTTTCCAGGGCCTTTACTAAAGCTGCTGTCGGACATACTTCCACGCAGCGGAGACAGCCCTTGCAATGAAAATAGTCCAGGCCCTTATTTACCATGCATTCTTTGTCCTTATAGATGCCGGGGGCAAACTGAAATACCATGTCCGGACAGGTGGAATCGCAGAGACCGCAGTTGATGCACCTCTCTTGGATAAAAATGGGAATGTACCCTTCCCGGGAGGGTGACAGGTCATTGGAGACGGTGCTTCCGGCTCTGGGATTGATGCCGCCGATGGGAGAATTTTTGTAGCCCCAGAGAAAGGCTTCGTTTTTCCCGGAAGGCAGAGGCGTAATATCCCGCTCCGGGCTGGCCGGGTTTGCTTTGGCGTAGCCCTCTCGAACTCCTTTTAAGTTGGCATCGATGAGGGCCGGATATTTTTGGCCGATGGTGTCGCGGCAGAGGCGTTCCACGGTTTCTAAGGGGATGAAGCCGGAGGCTTTTGCGATGGCACCGAGCATGACCATGTTGATGCGGGATTTGCATTCCATGGCGATGGCAAGGGCATCCAGGCAGTAGAGTTCTCCGATGGAGATGTGGTATTTTTCAGCGGCCTCATCTGGCATTAGGGGGGTGTTTAGGACAATTTTTGTGTCCGCTGAAATGCCGTCTAATACAGGGTAAGTCCCAATTAAGCCTTCGTGGAATAGGCCTAAAATATGGGGATGGGTGACCGGACTGTTAATGCGCAGCGGTTTTTTGTTTTCGCACCAGCGGATGTAGGCTTTGACGGGCGAGCCTCTTTTTTCGGAGCCGTAGCTGGAAAAGCTTAAGGAGTTCAAATCCAGGTAGAGGGCGCCCAATTCGCCCAGCATTTTTCCGCAGAGGTTGGCGCCTAAGCCCCCGATGCTCTCTAAACGTAGTTCAAAATAGCCATTTTCATTTGTGATGGGCAGAGAGATTTCGTTGTTCATGATTTTCCTCATTTCAATTTCATAGGTTTGGTTATGCATGCTAGCATTAGTATGCCCGATTTTTGAAAAAAATTCCGGTGGAGGAGAAGTTGACGGCATACTTTGGTAAAAAAGATTGATTACATGCGTCGTTGGTGTTAGAATTCAGAATAAATCTTGTAAATTATGGAATACTTTTCAATGCGACTCAAGGTCAAGGCAAAACATCATTGTAAACAAAGAGATTTTGAGGTAGAATAAATATAACGATGAGGGCACGGAACCTTTGAAAATAAATTACAAAAAACAAGGAGGCGAGGAAATGAGAACGATAGAAGCTGTCATTCAGAGATTAGGATATAAAAATTCTGAAAAATTATTCTATTTATCTGATATTGATAAATGTGTCGAATTATCATGGCATGATAGAAGAGTGTTGCGTGAATTGGCTCCTTATGCTGCGTATATTGTAGATGGACGTGTACTAATTGTATTTTTTGATGATTTAAATAATCGAGTGGGTGGCGATATTTATGGGAAAATCTGGAATGCTCAAATGCCGGTTGTCATTTCCGATGAGGGTAATTACATAAAAATATATAATGGAAAGAGTATGGATTTAGATGTTGAAAAAAAGATTAGATTGCGGGATATTGTGGCATATGATTTAAGCCAGTGCGATGAAAAAAATGCATTTTCGTATTGGAATGTGACGAACAGTCTGTCATCAGATCTTTACGAAAAAAGTATGAGTAAAAAGAATTTAAATGATTTTTTAATAGACAATCTTAGATATATCACAAAAGAATTGAAGGATGAGCATAAGATATCCTTTGCAAATAAGTTGATGCTCCGGGTATTGTTCATTCGATATTTAATCGATCGTGGTGTTAATATTGGTTATATGGGGCTTGACAATGATGTGAAAAGCTCGCAGAAGATATTTCTTAATATTATTCAGAATAAAGACAAATTTTTTGCGCTGGTCAGATATTTAAAAGAACGCTTTAATGGTAATCTGTTTGAAATAGATGAGCAGAAGGAAAGGAGCGAAATAACAGAAGAGGCTCTTTGGGTGTTACATGAATTTTTGACAGCCGAGAAAGAGATGAAAACCGGCCAGTTATGTCTGTTCCCGCTCTATGACTTTAATATTATTCCCATTGAGTTGATAAGTAATATATACGAGATATTGCTGGGGAAAGAAAAGCAGGATAAAGATAAGGCATTTTATACACCTGAATATTTAGTTGATTACATTGTAAATCGTACTTTAGGGAAATATCTTGTGAATGAAAAAGAGTGTAAAGTATTAGATCCTTCTTGTGGATCAGGTATTTTTTTGGTTAAGTCACTCCAAAAGATACTGGAAAAGAATGCTGAATCAAACGGCTTTTTGCAGGATAGAATCCGAATTAACGAATTGGTTAAAAATAATATATATGGTGTGGATTATAATGAGGAAGCTGTAGATGTTACGATTTTTTCTCTTTATGTTACACTTTTTGATTATCAGGATTCCAAGAGCTTAGAAGAGTTTAAATTACCTTTATTAAAAAATGAAAATATTCTTTCCGGAGATTTTTTTGACGAAGAGAAGATGAAGCCAATTGAAAAGGTGGAGTTCAAATTTATCCTGGGCAATCCGCCATGGGGAAGTGTGAAACAGCAGAATTATAAGAAGTATTGTGCAGAAAGAAAGGTTGTTGCACAAAATGGAGAGATTTGTGTCGCATTTTTGCTAAAGGTTCAGGAGATTGGAAGTGCAGATACAGAGTGTAGTTTGGTGATTCCCTCCAAAATATTGTACAAAGGAAAGAGTCCGTCTGCAGCATTGAGAAAAAACTTACTATCGACAATTCAATTGGAGCAGGTGTTAGAACTTTCTGCGGTAAGAAAGCAAATTTTTAAAGGTGCAATAGCGCCAGCAGCGGTGCTTTCTTTTCTGTGCAAAAAAAGTTCTTCGGACCATAAGGTGGAATACATAAGTTTAAAGCCAAATAAGTTTTTGAAATTGTTTGGGATAATTATGATTGAACCGGATGATATCAAATATGTGAAACAGACATTATTCTTAGAGCACGATGCCTTGTGGAAGATATTGGTGTATGGCGGCTATTGGGATTTCGAATTGCTCAGTAGTATGTATGAAAATTTTAAAACAATAAAAGATATTGCGTCCGAGCATAATCTTATCATGAAAAAAGGGCTTCAGGATAATGACGGTGATAAGAAAGACGCTTCGCATCTGATTGGGCGGAAAATTTTGGATTCTGATGAGGCAGTAGATCATTTTTATTTAAATGATAGTGCATACTCGATATTTAATAAAGAAAAAATACATCGTCCGAGAATTCCGGAGATATATGAAGCACCATATGTTCTCTTTAAAAAAGGGCTGGATTGTGCAGATTATTCTATAAAGGCAGTATATGCAGAAAAAAATTTTCTTTATAGAGAGACAATAAACTGTATAAAAGGCTCTGAAGCAGAAAAAAAGGTTTTGTTAAATTTGTGTGGTTTGCTCAACTCGTCGCTGTTTTCATATTTTAATTTAATGTTGGGATCATCAACTGGAATAGAAAGAGAGCAAGTTTTTTTAGAGGAGCTGGCTGACTACCCATATGCATATAGTGACGAGCTTGTTGAATTGGTTCAGTTGATGCAGCAGGCAGAATGCAAGGAGTCTATGGATGAATTACAAGCGTGTTTAGATAAATGCGTCATGAAGATGTACGGTTTGCAAGAAAACTTTTTCGTGGAGTACGCTTTATCTATCCAAATTCCAAGGGTTTGTGGAACATATCGGGAGAAAAAATGTGATATACAAATGATGGAAAAGTATGCAGCAATATTTTCAAATATATGGGATGAGCATTTCGGTCAAAGCGATGTTGATTATACGATGAACATTTACCCGGACATAAAAGGAAAGTTTGCGGCATTGCAAGTAAAACTTTCTTTTGAGAAGATGGGAGAGAGGGTTTGTATCATTGACAATGTGGATGAAGATATAAATTTGCTTACTGATTTTATGATTTATCGGCTGAATGACTGTTTTTATCAAACGAAAAACATTGTGGAATTTTCGGAAGACTCATTTGTAATTGTAAAATCGATAGAGTCAAAGAATTGGCATCCCGCAATGGCTATAAAAGATAGTTATAAAGTCTTAAATGCAGTGCTTCTGGGAAAGGAGGACTGTAGATGAGTGGTATATTAAAAGAGGATATCTTAGATGCGTTATATCGGGCAAATTTCGAGAAAATAACAAGTTATATTCTTGATATATGTGAGTTAGTTGTGAAAGACTATGAGCAAAAACAGTTAAAGCTGCCAAATAATGAGAATCAAATTCGAAGTATTATGCTGGAAGAATATTTAAAAAAGCAAAAGAGCACGTATGGGATGTTGGATTATAGGTTCGACCTTGAGGTACCAGAGAACTATGCCGGAAACGGACAGCATAATGGAAGAGTGGATATCCGCATTCTGTTAAAAAGTGATTTTGAAAAAGAAGAGGCATACTATATTATAGAATGTAAGAGAATTGATGGAACATCTGATTTGAATAAAAAATATGTAAAAGATGGTGTTGCAAGGTTTGTTGCACAAAAATATTCTTCATACTATGGCAGAAATATAATGCTGGGATTTGTTGTAAAAAAGATAGATGTCGCTACCAATGCTCGGTTGATTGAGGGGATTCAAAATGCGGATTCTGATATTCATATGCATGGCGATTTTGAGCTTGTAAAAAGAGTTGGTGTGACACAAAGCTATAAGTGTATGTACCAGATACAGTCTGGTGCGGTAGAATTGTGTCACATATTTTCTGATTATTCAAGTATTATGGAGTAAGTGGCTGACAAAAAATAATCCAACATATTGAATTTTTACTTACAGAGGAATATACTGGTAAGTATTGGAAAGAACCGCTGGTTTCGCCCAGCGGTTCTTTTAAACCATAAAAATTGGCGCGTTAAAGCGTCAAAGTGCGTAGGTTTCACAAATGAAATTATTGTAACTGTGAAGGTACTGAACAGTTACAAATTATTTTAATGGAGCTGCCAGGCGGCGGTTCGGACAGGCATAAATACACAGAATATAAATTACGGGGAACATACAAATGAGAATCATCGGAGAGAAAATCATAACTTTTATAAAAAAAGAAACAGTATTGGTCATTGCCACAATTCTTGCAGTTATTTCCGCCTTTTTTATAAAGCCTAATATTGGCTACATGGATTACATCGACTGGCGGGTGTTGGGGATACTGCTTTCATTGATGATTGTCATGGCAGGCCTCCAGAAAAACGGGCTGTTTGACCAGATTGGCATGTGGCTTTTGAAAAAGACAAAAAACACAGCCCAGCTGACAGGGGTGCTGGTATTCCTGTGCTTCTTTTCCAGCATGTTTATCACAAATGACGTAGCCCTGCTGACTTTCGTACCTTTTGCACTTCTGACTTTGCAAAAATGCCGTCAGGAACGGCTTGTGGTACTGGTCTTCGTGCTGCAGACGATTGCGGCGAACCTGGGAAGTATGCTGACGCCAATCGGAAATCCACAGAATTTGTATCTCTATAACCTGGCAGAGATGGGCCTGGGAGAGTTTCTGCGCATTATGCTTCCTTACACTGCGCTGTCAGGGATTTTGCTTCTATTGTGCATTTTTGTGCTGAGCGCGAGAAAACAGAAGATTTCGCTGGAGGAGTGTAACTTTTCCGGGGAGATGACTGCAGAGAGCTGGAAAAAGAGTGTGGTATATCTGGTTTTATTTGCGGCAAGCCTTCTGGTAGTCGCGCGGATTTTGCCATTTTACATTGTTCTGGCGCTTGTGGTTCTTGTGGTATTTTTCATGGACAGAAAAGTATTGGGGCAGGTGGACTACTGCCTGCTGCTTACCTTTATCAGTTTCTTTGTTTTTACCGGAAACATGGGAAGTATTCCGGCGGTGCAGGATGGCCTGCAGAACCTGGTGGGAGGCCGGGAGCTTGGCATTGGAATCCTTGTAAGCCAGGTAATCAGCAATGTGCCGGCGGCTCTTTTACTGTCAGGCTTTACGACAGATTACCGCAAGCTTCTTTTAGGCGTCAATATCGGCGGACTGGGAACGTTGATTGCGTCCATGGCGAGCCTTATTTCTTATAAAATATATGCCCGCAATTATAATCGGACGAAGCGGATCTACCTGTTCTGGTTTATGGTGGCAAATCTGCTGTTTCTGGCAGTGCTGGCGCTTGTGGCCTTTGGTTGGGGATAGAATAAGTTGCCCACATTTTTCTATAACAAGTCCTGCCGCGGCGGCGTGCCGTATTCATTCAGGTAAGCACGATAAAAAGAGGAATAACTGTGAAAGCCTGCCCGGGTAGCCGCCTCGCCAATGTTCATTCCTTCCGACCTCAGCTCCCGCACTCTGGTCAGACGTTTCCGACGGATATATTCGTGAATGGTAAGTCCGGTGGCCTTATGAAATGTCCGGCAAAGGTAATATTTAGAAAGAAAAAACTTCTCTTCCAGCATGTCTAACGTAATATCTTCTGCAAAGTTATTGTTCAGATACAAAAGCACCGGTTTTATAGGACTGTTCGTCAGATCGGAGGCAGAAAAACCGGTCGTTTTATTGATTAAATACAAAATTTCTACAATAATGGATTTTAAAACCGGAGAGCCCGGAGCTAACGTATAATTTTCCGAATACTTTTTGTATCTTAAAAAAGCATCGGATAACCCGCTGGAGCGAACCAGATCAGCAGCGATCTTATTGCCGTTCCCAAAGGCACCCTTCAAAAATTGAGATTCATAATCCGTGCAGCCGTTCTCCTGAAAAAAAAGCGGGGAGACCATGAGCACCAGCCGGCGGTAGGGTATGGTCCGGTTGTGATAGATGCGGTGCATTTCATGCTTTCGTATGATGATAATGTCCCAGGGTTCTAAAGTATAGGTCTTATCCTCCACAACATATTTGGAGTCTCCCTCCAGAAACAAAAAAATCTCATATTCATCATGGTTATGCAGCTGAAAATTCGTATTCGATGGAGTTGCTGTGTGGTTTTCATCTATTCTGTAATAATCTTTATTCATAAGGATATTCCTCCGGAACCTATTCTCAGAAGAGTGATTACATATTTTCTTTCTTATATTAATATCTATTTGCAAAAGTGTATTCTAAGCTATAACTAATCTCTCTTGCACTCATTTTAATACATAAGCGCAACAAACGCAATGTTAAAGTCAATAAACGGATAGTTATTTTGCAAAAAAGTTGCTATGATGTAGACAGAAAAGACGGGAAAGCAGCAGGCTCTGCAGAGCAAAAAGAAAGGATGGTAATGCCGTGTTATATGAAAAACTAAGCGGTTTCTCAGATGAAATCGCAGAATCCGTTGAGCAACAGTTCACTGTGCTGAATAAACTGAACATCAATTACTTCGAGCCAAGAGGAATTGACGGAAAAAATATTGCTTCTTTATCCGACGAGGAGGTACTGCAGCTGAAAGAAAAGATGAACCAATATGGCATCAGGGTTTCTTCCATCGGCTCTCCAATCGGAAAAGTAAAGTTAGAGGACCCGTTTGAAGAACATTTTAAAAGTTTTCAGCGTGTGGTACAGATTGCAAAACAATTGGACGCAAAATACATAAGAATGTTCAGCTTCTATCACGATGGCGGTGATGTGTGGACTTCTGAGGAACGAGCAGAGGTACTGAATCGTCTGCGTAAGATGATTGCCTATGCAAAAGAGCAGGACGTCATCTTACTTCATGAAAATGAAAAAGACATCTATGGGGATACCGCAGACCGCTGCATCGATTTGATGAAGGAGCTGTCCTGCGATCATTTTAAGGCGGTATTTGACCCTGCAAATTTCGTGCAGAGCAAACAGGATACTTTATATGCATATGAGAACTTAAAAGATTACATCGCATATATGCATATCAAGGATGCAAAGTTTGCGGATGGCAGCGTGGTACCGGCAGGCGCAGGTGACGGAAATGTGGAAAAGATTTTAAAGGACCTCATGGCAAATGGCTACGATGGATTCTTAAGCCTGGAGCCTCATCTGGGCAGCTTCGCAGGTCTGGCCGCATTGGAGCTGGATGACAAAATGGAGAGCCTGCCGGAGGGCGGGGAAGGAACATTCACATTGGCTTACCGCGCACTTTGCGGGATTTTGGAAAGGATAAGAAAATGAATAAAGTAAAAATAGGTATCGTAGGATACGGAAACATGGGCGTAGGCCATGTAAATAATTTGATGGCTGGTAAAGTTCCTAACATGGAACTGGCAGCAGTATGTGATATCGCACCGGCAAGACTTGACGCGTTAAAGAAACTGTACCCGGAAATCCCGGTATTTGACAACGCCACAGCAATGTACCAGAGCGGACTGTGTGACATGGTTCTGATTGCAGTACCTCACTATGACCACCCGTCGCTGGTAATCGAGGCCTTTTCCTATGGCTTACACGTCATCACAGAAAAACCGGCCGGCGTATACACCAAACAGGTAAAAGAAATGAACGAGGCAGCCGCAAAGTCAGATAAGCTGTTCGGCATCATGTACAACCAGAGAACAAACCCTGTTTACCAGAAATTAAGAGAAATGATTCAGAGAGGTGACTTAGGCCACATCAAGAGAATTACCTGGATCATCACCGACTGGTATCGTCCCCAGGCATACCATGACAGCAGCACCTGGCGGTCTACCTGGAAAACAGAGGGCGGCGGTGCACTGATCAACCAGAATCCGCACCAGCTTGACCTGTGGCAGTGGCTTTTTGGCATGCCGGACAGAATATTTGCCAAAGCAAGTTTCGGAAAATATTACGACATCGAGGTAGAAGACGATGTCATGGCATACTTCGAATATGACAACGGAACCACCGGCGAGTACATCACTTCCACCGGCGAGGCACCGGGGACCAACCGCCTGGAAATCGCCTGCGATATGGGAAAGGTCGTAGTGGAAGACAACCAGCTCATCTTTAAACGGAATGTGATTTCCGAAAGAGAACACAACAAAATCAACACCGAGCCATTTGGACGTCCGGAGTGCTGGGAATGCAAAATCCCTGCTGACTTTTCAGGCGGAGAGCAGCATGTGGGTATTCTCAAGAATTTCGCATCTGCGATCTTAAACGGCACAGAGCTTCTCGCCAAAGGTGAGGATGGTATTCTGGGACTTACAATTTCCAACTCCATCCATTTAAGCGCATGGACAGGTGAGACCGTTGATGTAAAGCACTTCCCGGATGACAGATTCTATGACTTGTTACAGGAAAAAATCAGAACATCTACCGTAGTGAAGAAGGAAACGCAGAAAGTTGTAGATAATAGTAAAACTTATTGAGAGGGTTATTAATTATGGATAGAAAAATAGGTGCACAGTATTATACATTAAGAGATTTCTGTAAAACAATAGAAGACTTCGACGAGACTTGCCGTAAGGTAAAGGAAATCGGCTACAAAACCGTACAGATCTCAGGAACTCCGTTGGGAGCAGCAGAAATGAGGGAAGTTCTGGATAAATACGACCTTTCCGTGGTAACGACCCACAGAGGTTTCGAAGATTTTCTTAAAAATCTGGATGAAATCATTGACTATAATAAAACCTTAGGCTGTGAACTCTGCGGCGTGGGCTCTATGCCCGGCGAATATCGCAGCAGCGCCGGCATAGAAAAGTTCATCCAGGAGACCAACAAAGCAGCAAAAGAACTGAAAAAGGAAGGAATGCTGTTCGGATATCATAATCACGCTTTCGAGTTTGCAAAACTGGACGGAAAGCGCATCATGGATCGCCTGATCGAAGAAACCGATCCGGAGACAGTGAAATTTATCGTAGATACCTACTGGCTTCAGGTAGGCGGCGTGAACCCGGCTGAATTTATCCGAAACCTTGGGAAAAGAGCCATGGCAATTCACTTTAAGGATCTGATCATTAATCCGGAAAAAGGTTTTTGTCAGGAAATGGCAGAAATCGGCGAAGGCAACCTGGACTGGGATGCTATTATTCAGGCCTGCGACGACGCAGGTGCAAAATGGGCACTGGTAGAGCAGGATATCTGCAACCGCGACCCGTTTGAATCCATGAAGATGAGTTATGATTACCTGACAAAGAAGGGATTCTTCTAAGCATGAAAAAAGTTTGGATTGTAGGGTACGGGGCCATCGGCCCCGTACATGCCAAAGCGTTAGAATACGTAAACGAGGCCGCACTTTACGCAATCTGCGATATCAATGAGAGTAAGCGAAAACTTTGCCGGGAAACCTATCCTGTCATCGAATATGATGATTTTGACCGGATGTTAACGGATGAGGCCATCGACAGCGTCCACATCTGCACGCCTCATTACCTGCATTTTGAAATGGTAAAGAAAGCATTGGCTGCCGGGAAAGATGTGGTGGTGGAAAAGCCGGTAACTATGACAAAAGCGCAGTTCGCGGAATTAAAAAAACTGCAGGGTGCAGAGAAAATCTGCATGGTACTGCAGAACCGTCTGAACCCTTCCGTGCAAAAAATGAAAGAGCTGGTGCAGTCCGGGGAGCTTGGAGCAGTGAAGGCAGCCAAAGGAATCCTGACCTGGCATCGGGATAAGGCATATTATGAAAGTGATGCCTGGCGAGGCAAATGGGCCACAGAAGGCGGCGGTGTGCTGATCAACCAGGCCGTACATACCCTGGATTATTTCAGTTATCTGCTTGGAGATGTGGCAAGTGTCCGGGCCAATATGTTCAATTATTCCCTGGAGGATGTCATAGAAGTGGAGGACACATTCACCGCAAGACTGAATCTGGAAAATGGTGTGAAAGCCCTGTTTTTTGCAACAAATGCGTACGCAGAAACTTCGGCGCCCTATTTTGAGATCCTTTTTGAAAAGGGAAACGCCAGATACATGGACGGTCAGCTTTGGGTAAATCAGCAGCTGGCTGCAGAAGATACCGCGCCGGTTCTGGGAAAGGCTTACTGGGGCAGTGGTCATAATGGTCTTTTGAAACGGTATTATGATGAGCACCAGTATTTTTCCATCTCAGATATCGAGAATACGATGGAGACCATGTTTGCAATGTATGAAAGCGCCGGAAATGGCGGAAGTACAGTGCTGACAGGATGCTGATAATGGAGCAGAATATGACACGAAATTTTCAAGGAATCTGGATTACTTCACAGAAGTTTGCCGGGCTGGAGCCTGTAAATGTATTCCACCGCCAGCTGGATAAAATCGAAATAAAATCCACGGCACCACAAAATTCCCACATCCTTTTCCGCAGGAAATTCCCGGCAGAAGCGGAAAAAAAGACATATATTTACATTTCCGCGGACGACTATTATAAACTTTATATCAATGGTATCTTTGTGTGCCAGGGACCGGCTCCGGGGTATCCTTCTCACTATTATTATAATAAAGTAGAAATTACGGATTACATAAAAGACGGAAACAATGTCATTGCGGTGCATACCTATTACCAGGGCCTGATCAACCGGGTGTGGGTAAGCGGCGATGACAGACATGGATTGATTCTTGATGTGGAGCAGGAGGGAAAAATCATCCTTTCCTCGGACGAAAGTTTCCTGTGCACATATCATACCGGCTTTGAGGAAATGTGAATGGCGGGCTATGCCACCCAGTTCCTGGAACGCTATAAAAGCGGCAGCCCGCAGGAAGGCTTCCAGTATCCGCAGTACGATGACAGCGACTGGGAAAAGGCGCGAGCCAGAAAGAAAGTGGACTATGTTTTGGTGGAACAGCCCTCCAAAATGCTGGTTTTTGAGGACATTGAGCCTGAACTTGCCTGGGATGAAGGGGGCGTAACGGCAGATTTTGGAAGCATTTATGTGGGATATTTATACGCAGAGGCCACCGGTGCAGCGGGAGAGAAGATAGAGATTTTGTCAGGACAGGAGCTTGCGGAGGACGGAGACGTCCGCTGGCAGCTGCGCTGTAACTGCAACTACAAGGAAGAATGGATCCTTTCCGGCGGTGAGGATGTGTTGAATCAGTTCGACTATAAATCCTTCCGTTATGTGAGGCTGAACATTCCTCAGGGCTGTACCGTTAAAAATATCTGCCTGAAGGCAAGACATTATCCTTTCGAACTGAAGGCGGTTCCGGCCTATGATGACAAAGAGTTAGATGCAATCTGGAATCTGTGCGTGCATTCCATGAAATACGGAGTGCAGGAGGTCATTTTGGACTGTATGGACAGAGAAAAAGGAAACTATCTTGGAGACGGCTGCTATACGGCATTGAACCACTATGTATTGACCGGGGATGCATCCATGTTAAAGAAGCTGCTGGACGACAGCCTCCGCAGCAGCTTTATCAACCAGGGACTTATGACCTGCGCGGCCTGCTCCTTCATGCAGGAGATTGCAGAGTACCCGCTGATGGTATACCACATGCTGCTGCGTTATTATGAGTTTTCCGGTGATGTGGACTATCTTTCCGGGCATTATCAGGAGTTGTGTAACATACTGGATTTTTATAAAGAAAATTATGCGCTGGAGAATGGATTGCTGTGTCATCTGGACAAGTGGTGTGTGGTAGAGTGGCCGCAAAATTACAGGGACGGTTACGCTGCGGATATACAAGAGGGAAAAGTGTGCACGGATCTGCATAGTGTCATAAATGCCCACTATATCGGTGCATTAAAATGCATGAATAAAATCGCAGAACTTACCGGTCACGGGAAATATTGCGATGAGAAGCCGGTAATGGATGCATTTTTTGAAGTGTTCTACGACAGGGAGAAAAAGCTGTTTCAGGACAAAGCGGATTGCGACCATATCAGTCTTGTCTCGAATGTATTTCCGTTCATGTATGGAATCTACCCGGAAGCGGAAACGGAAGAAAAAATTTTAGAACTGGTAGAAGAAAAAGGGTTTACTACCGTAATGCTTTTTGGGGCATATCCGATTCTGGAGGGGCTCCGGAGAACAGGACGCAAAGACGTCATGTACAGATATTTAAAAGACGAGGGAGCCTGGAAAAGAATGCTGAAAGAGGGCGCCACCACCACCTTTGAGGGCTGGGGAAAAGATACCAAGTGGAATACCTCGTTGTTTCATCTTACACTTACCTATGCGACACTGTTTATGGTATGACGGGAATCAGGCTGCTGCATATGAAAACACAAGTCCTGGCTTATAAAAGTCAGGGCGTTATTTGTGGCTGTCCCGATATTGCGAAGGCGTCATCCGCAATTTCTTTTTAAATATGTAAAGAAAATATTCCACCGAATTGTATCCCGCCGCGAAAGCAATT
>JAGASC010000289.1 GCA_017621905.1 Roseburia sp. | reverse complement strand
CTCTTCTGTATTCATAAGTTCAAGCAAACGCATTGCCTCTTCCGGATGTTCGCAACTTGCTGTA
Source organism: Roseburia sp. (assembly GCA_017621905.1). Lineage (GTDB taxonomy): Bacteria > Bacillota > Clostridia > Lachnospirales > Lachnospiraceae > Roseburia. Next base: position 7,782 of record JAGASC010000289.1, on the reverse strand, counting down.
ATACCATCACCGCCTGCTCCCCAGCTGTTTGCAATATAATAATTATTCCATGTAGGAATTGCCACAACCTCAATACCCCACTGATTGGAAAGCTGTTCGCTTACCTCCTCACCGGTACCGGCTCCATTCTGAAAACAATAACAGTAGGAAACAGGATTTAACATATTTCCGTAGACCATAGTACTTGTATCAATGCTCAAAATATCTTTCGGAATCAGTCCCTCATCATACCACCTTGCCGCAACTTCATAGGATGCTTTCACTCTGTCTGCAATACGTGCATATTCCACCTGGTCGCTGTCTTCATACACTACAAAATCTGTTGAAAGCGTATCAAATCTGGCAAAAACATACTGACTATTAGTAAACGTGCCTCCTATTGTCTCAGCATACTTTGTATCCCCTTCTCCTGCCTGAACAGCTCGAACGTAATCTTCCAGTACCTCTGTTATTTCTTCTACGGTTCTGTCTGGATTCGCACACATAGCAGTAATTGCATCCTGGTCTGCATATTTATCCCAGTACTCCTTTGGCATCACCATATACATTTGGTTTGCTGCTCTCTGATAATGAGGAACCATATAAATCTGATTATCTACAGAGCCAAGATTCCACAGCCATTCCGGCAGCGCATCATAAAGTGCTTCATAATCTTCCAACAAATCATCCAGCGCTATATAAGTTCCCCTCGCAACCTCATCTGTAAATGTTATAGATACTGAATTCAAAATATCAATCTGCTGACCTGCTGACTGTGCCAATGTAACTGCGTTGGCATACTCGGATCCTGTATAGCAGTTTAGATGTACTGTTACATGCTCCATACCCGGATAGGTCTGCAACAACTTGTTAAATTCTGTTTCCACAAGCTCCGTATCCTTCTGGATACCATTACCGCGATACCACCATTCCAGGGTAACCGGCTCTTTTTCTTCTGTCTCCTCTGAATCAGTTGCCACTGTGTCTTTCACTTCTGACAAGCTGTTTTTATCATCGCCGTCAGTACTGCTATTACCGCAGGCAACCAGCCCAAGCATCATTGTCATTGCCAATCCAATGGCAAGCCATTTCTTTACGTTTCTCATAAACGTACCTCCTAAAAATTTTTTCTTTTTATATTTAAAAATCACTCTAGATTTATAGAGTCTATTCTTTTCCATGCGTATTTTTCCATGAGCATCTCACCCTTTCACACCGCCCAGTGTCATACCTTTTGCAAAGTATTTTTGAAAAAACGGAAATACACACAGCACAGGACCGGCAGCAACGACTGCCATCGCATAGCGGAAACTTTCTGTCGGGAAAACTGCACCGCTTTCCAACTGTCCCATATCTGCCAGTTGTTTCATATACTGCACCTCCTGCAGGATTCTTTGCAGCATATATTGCAGGGAATATAGTTCTGGTTTTCGAATGTAAAGCATGGAGGTCTGCCAGTTATTCCACTTACCCACAAGAAAAAGGAATCCAATGCTCGCCAGTACCGGTTTTGATAATGGCATGACAATCCTAAAACAGATGCGTAATTCTCCTGCTCCATCAATCTTTGCCGCCTCTATCATTTCATTTGGCAAATTTTTATAATTTGTTCGAATTACAATTAAGTTGTAAGCACTGACTAATCCGGGCACAATATATACCCACATCGTATCATCCCAGTGTAAATACTTTACAATCAGCAAATAGCTCGGTACCATACCTGCACTAAACAGCATGGTAAACAATACAAACAAAGAAACAAACCGATTGTGCCTGTAATTTGGTCTGGACATCGGATATGCCATAACCCCCATGACCAGCACTGCAAGCGCTGTGGAAACCACTGTAAATATAATCGTCGTCCGATACGAATTTATAAGCTGAGTCGAATCCCGAAAAATCATTTTATAAGCATTCGTAGAAAATACAGAAGGAATCAGCCTATAACCATCCGTAATTAATGCGTTCTCATCCGTCAGTGACACTGATATTACCAGCACAAAAGGAATAATATACACCAGGACCATAAGTAAAAAAATTGCATGCAAAATTATCTGGCCACGATTTTTTTTCATTTTTTTTCTCATATTATTTCTCACCCCTCTAGAACAAGCTGTTTTCCGGACTATTTTTTTGAACAATTTTGTTTGTAACAATCACAAGAATACAGCCCATTATCGACTGAAACAGTCCAACCGCTGTTGACTTTTCAAAGCTTCCATTTCTCAATGCTCTGTACGTGTATGTATTAATAACGTCCGTAGTCGGATAAAGTAATCCCACATCCTTAGGCGTCTGATAGAAGAGACCGAAATCTCCCTGAAACAGATTTCCAATTGACAGGATGGTGCAAATAATTATCACAGGAATCAGATGCGGGATAACCACATGCCATGTTTCCTGCCATTTCGATGCGCCATCCAGCCTTGCCGCTTCCAGAAGCGATTCATCCAATGACATCAGTGCGGCATACTGAATAATACAGTTCATTCCCACCGTCTGCCATATATGCGTAACCGTCAATATCACCGGCCAATATTCCGCCTCTGTATACCAGTTAATTGAATTTCCGCCTAATGCAACGATAACCTGATTGAGCAACCCATAAGACGGGTTCAAAATAATATATACAATAAATGCAATAATAACTGCCGATAAAAACTTCGGAAGAATTACTACCGTATTGTAAAATTTCAACGCTTTCCTGGAACGAAGATTAAAAAACATCAATGCCAGTCCCACGCTGCAGATGGTATCCAGAATCAGGAACGTTACACTGTATTTTAAGGTATTTCCAATGACCCGCGCAGCGTCCTGCGATGTAAAGAAAAACTTGAAGTTTTCAAGCCCATTCCATGGACTCCCAAAAACTCCCAGATTCGGATTATAATCTTTAAACGCTATTACCAGCCAAATCATAGGCACATAGTTAAAAATAAAAAGTATCAACATTCCAGGCAAAACCATCATATCCAAACTGAACGTTTCACGACGTTTTGCCCATTTTTTTCGCTTTAATATTTCCTCTTTTTCATATATATTTTGTTTCAACCTCATTATATAAATCTCAACCTCCTTTTTTTAATATTTTATTATCATTGCTTTGTCCTTTCCAGTGACGTTTTATGCGATTTAACATCGTTTTGTTACTACTTTTTGTCATACCACGGACTATGCAGCAGGTGCATAGTCCTGCCCCGAACAGTTACTTTCCCTCTTATTTCATCCGATAAGCCTCCACAAGCATCATAAGTGCCATACTCTGCCCATAAGGCATCGGACAGATTGGAATATCCTTATATTCCTGAATCGTATGAAATACCGGTGTCCCGTAAGATACTCCGTTTACGGTACCGTCCTCCGCAATCTGTGTCATAACACCCTTTACGGCCTTTTCACCCACCATCACAAATCTTGCCGGCAAATAACCCTTGCGCACTGCTTTCAAAATACCATATGCGAATGCACAGGAAGCAGAGGTTTCCAGATAGGAATCTGCATCATCCAAAATGGTATGCCACAAGCCGCTTTCATCCTGACAGACCTCCAAAGCCTCTGCCTGTCTGAGCAGTGTTGTCAAAAGGAACTGTTTTACACCTTCATTGCCCTCTAAGCACTCCAGATAATCTACCAATCCTGCCGTATACCAGGAATTTCCTCTCCCCCACAAAGCCTCTGCAAAATGATGATTGCCATGAAATGTCCAACCATGGAAGAAAAGCCCCGTTTTTACATCGGATAAATATTTGATATGCACCATGAACTGGCGAATACTTTCCTGAATATAATCTTCTCTTTTAAGCAGCTGTCCCATTTTAGCAAGAAACAGTACCGTCATGTACAGAGTGTCATCCCAAAGCTGCCCCTCATTCAAAATGCCGCTTACCACATGCTGTAAACCACCCTCCGGTGTACGTGGAAGTCTATACATCACACCTTCCAGCCATTCCTGCAGCAACAGAGCATATTTCTCGTCTCTCTCTTCCTCATAAATACAGGCCAATGTCAACATAGGACAGGTAGTGTTAATATTCTGAAGCGGCAGTCCTTTTTCTATCTGGTGGTCGAACCAATTCTTTAAATAGTCCAATACGTTCTTATCACCAACAGCCCTGTAATACTGGTACATAGCAAAAAGTGCCACCCCTTGAGGCCACTCCCACGCATCCATAGAAATAATGCTGATAGGGCAAGTTTCTTCTACGCTTCCGTCTGCTTCCATACCCTTCATCTTTTCCAGAATAATTTGTATCCGGGACTGCATCTCATCATAAGGAGAAGCATCCAGGCCAAGTGCTCTACGATAAGGAGCGGGCGCAATGAGAGAGGTAAGGCTCATGCCTCTCCAGCCAGATTCGATTCTTCCACCGGGAAAATGCCTTATTTTTATCGCGTCCTCCGCAACCGCTTTCTGCTCCGTGTACACCGCAGCATCCGCATATTCCGCTGCATGCTCCGTATCCTCCACGCTCATGGTAAACACACCATAAGTATCACCCAACTTATTGGTATCCAGCGTAATCTGCGGTCCTCTGTATCCTTCCAGAATAACTGCCTTACCATCCTCAGAAATATAGATTGGAGCCTCCTTACCGTCAAACATCCATTTTTCAATATGTAGCCGGATTCGCAGGTTTCCATCTACCATGATAAAATCCCTGCCTCTTCCATCCTGTTTCATCTCGTGAATCAAAAGCTTCTCTGCGTTCCCGCCCAATTCAAAACGGAAGCACAGTTCTTCCACATCATAAATGCCATTTTTCGCTTTATCCAAAATATAATGAAAGCTTCCTCTGTCTGTAACCAGTCCAAGATGACCCAGAAGATGATTTTTCTCCTGCACGGCATAAGCCATTCCGGAACAGAAATCATAATTATTATGAATGCCTCTCAGGCGGAAGGTCTTCGGCTGCTCCTTGTCCCAGATTACCATAACATTCCTGCGCTGTACCCATGTATCACACAATGCAAAGGCTCCCATAGAATACCGGGGTGTCTTATAGGAATACGCCGTCAGATCCGGGCTGTCGAGCTCACGGATAATCGTAACATCATCTCCCGGCCTGCGGATATCATTTTTATGATAATAGGTGTGTGCCCAAAATTTTTCTTTTTCATCGAAAAGGAAGTGCAATTCTTCCGGACAATGAAATTTTAAATATACTGCCGCATCCAAATTCATACGCTCTGTGCATTGCTTTCCGTATTTACCATGAGTTCCCATCCAGATTAGATTTGCCAATGTTCCATTTTCTACCTCAAGATATGCTCTCGCCTGAGGCGGCGTCAACTGCTCCATCGACGTATTATAGTGCGAAGCCAGCATTTCCCATGCATAATAATTCAGTTCCTCTGCCATAGCAAGACACTCTTCATCTTTAAAAAACATTTGCATCCGCGTGATTTCTTCCATTGCAACCACCACATAGGCAGAACTGTTATATTCACTAAATCCCGTATTCACACGAGTATATTCACACAGCTGTTTCAGCCGCTCCTTTCCAATCCGGAAAATTCTGTCGTCTTTTAAGAGTTCTCCTGCCGCAACAAGCGTCAGACTTCCCATTAGACTGATATTCGTATAATCAGCACCTACGTTTCTGCTGATGGTGCACTCTGCGGCATTGCGTATTGTTTCGTACAGATGCTCCCTCAATATTGCCGGAAGTCTGTCTCCACATAAGATACATACTGCCAGTAAATCTTTTCCCACAAAATTAGCCCAATTATAATCCGGTGCAATCATGTGATCCAAATCTTCTTCCAGATAATAAGACCAGAGACCAAAGGTACAGCTGCCCGTTCTAACGTCCTGCAGGTCACAGATACGTTCCAGCATCTTACAGGCCACGTCAAAATAATTCTCTTCACCGGAAATGAAAGCTGCAGCTGCAAATCCGGATGTTGTTTTCACAGGATGGATTCTTCCTTCCAGCTTTGTATGATAGCCTGCACTGCCGTTTTCCACTTTTGTTACTATCATGTTTTCCTTCTCATCAAACCAGATGTATTCCTTATCCAGTTTTTCTCTCATTCGCATTCTATGTTCCATACTTTACTCCCCTCTCTGACTGTTCCGAACAGTTACCTTTTTCCTTTAATCTTACTGATTCCCTTTTATTTTATCCAGTAGCGCTTTGTGTGATTTGTATTGTTTTGTTACCAAAAAAGTGTTTGAACTTTTTGTGTTTGTACTTTTTTGTGCGTTTAGTAACGCATTGTGACAGAATAATTGAAACCCGAAAAATAATATGTTACACTTTTTAAATAAATACGCTTGAAAGGATTTACCAAATGTATTCTCTTATTATCGTAGATGACGAAGACATCACAAAAGTGGCCATCAGCAATTATATAAAAAACAAACAGCCGGAATTTCAGGTAAAAGGGGTATTTTCCAATGGTGCAGATGCCTTGGAATATATCCGCTCTCATCCGGTCGATCTTGTAATCACTGACATACGTATGCCACATATGGATGGTCTGGAATTGTCACGACATATATCCGAAAATCATCCGGGTATTATTACAATTATCATTAGTGGGTACAGTGAATTTGAATATGCCAGAAAAGCAATCCGCTATGGTGTATCTACCTATCTTTTGAAACCGCTGGACTTTTCGGAACTTGCCGAAAATTTGAAACTGTTGAAAGACAAACTGGATACATTACATATGGATGCCACCTATTTTGAGGAAGATATCTCTTTGTTCTTCACCGATTTAATTGGCGGCATTATAACGCAAAAAGAAACCTTAATTGAGCGCTTTTCCAGCCTTTCTCTTGATGGATGCCCTTCTGATTATAAAGGCTGTCTTCTCATTGTGTCACTGGAAAAAAATGGGACTTTAAACCACTGGCAATATGGCAAAGAACAATTAGCGATTGCCCTGTTGAACAGTATCCGTATGACGCTCACAGAATATCAGACTTTCCATTTGTTTCGAAGCGGCATGCGCTATTATTTTATTGTTTTGTCAAAAAAAGAAATACCCGTATTGTCTTTCGATGTTGTTAATCATGTTTTGTCCCATCTCTTGCACTTTACCTGCAGCATTCAAATTCAAAGCAGCTTTTCCAACATTGAAGAATTGGGAAAATTTCAAACCGCCGGCAGGAGCCAGGCTCTCTCATCGAGCAATGTTTCCTGTAATAATACAAAGCCTCAGACAGAAAATGATGATATTATTATCCAGCGGTCCATGGCTTATATAAAGGAACATTTTGCAGATGATCTGACAAGGGAAGACGTGGCAGATGCTGTTTTTCTATCCTCTGCATATTTCAGCCGCCTTTTCAAGCAAAAAGCCGGACTGAATTTTATCGATTATCTGACTACCGTCAGAATGCAGAAAGCGATAGAATTATTGGCCACAAATATGAAAGTTGGAGATATTGCAAAGAAAGTGGGGTATCAAAGCCGAAATCGTTTCTTTATTAATTTTCGACAATATAGTGGCTATAGCCCCACAGAGTATCGTCATCAGATTTTGAAAATGGAGACGGAGCATGAAAAAAACGAATACTAATTTTTTCCACATGAAGTTATCAGACTTAATCAGGCGATTAATAAAAAGTCGGACCTTTCTGAGCAACTTTCTTTTCCTTCTGGGCATTATGACTTTATTTTTCCTGATTTTTGCCCTAACCATATTTGCTCAGTCACGCAATGTTATTGAGCAGGAATTTACAATCTCCAGCCAGTCCAAGCTGGAAGAAACTGCACAGACCATTGATCTTCATATCAAAGACATGCGCTACATTGCCGCCACACTGGATACCAACAGTATGGTACAGGCCTT
>JAGASC010000288.1 GCA_017621905.1 Roseburia sp. | reverse complement strand
GCTGTTTATTTGGCGATAGATCTCGGCACTACAGGCTGCCGCAGTATTCTGTTTGATTCCGGACTTAAGCAGATTGCAGACTGCTATCAGGAATATGGATTGATTACACCAAAAGATAAATGGGTAGAGCAGGATGCGAATTTATGGTGGACCCTTACTCTTGAGACTGCAAAGAGCGCAATCAAAAAAGCAAATATAAAGAAAGAAAATATAAAGGGTATTTCTGTCAGCTCCCAGGGAATTACCCTCGTTCCGGTGGACGAGAAGCTGAATCCTTTACATCATGCATTAAGCTGGCTGGATGTTCGTGCAGAGAGCCAGACCAGGCAGATTGAAAAAGATTTTGGGTCTCGGGAGATGTTTACACTGACCGGAAAACCAATCGATGCCACCTACTTTTTGCCGAAGTTATTGTGGCTAAAGGAAGAACTGCCGGAGCTTTATGAGAAGGCATGGAGGTTCTTAATGCCCATGGATTTTTTAGTGGCAAAATTAACTGGCAATTGTGTGACAGATCACAGTATGGCATCCGGCACCTTAATGTATGACATAAAAAACAAGGTGTGGAGCCGTCAGGTCTTAGACAAATACAAAATCCCGGAGGGCAAACTTCCGGAGCTGAAATGGAGCGGTGAGGTTGCGGGAACGCTTTTGCCGGAGATTGCCAGAGAACTTGAACTAAGTGAGAATTGTGTTGTTGCAGTGGGCGCACAGGATCAGAGGTGTGCGGCACTGGCCGCTGGTCTGAAAAAGGGTGTTGTAACCTTGTCTCTTGGTACTGCAGGCGCTATCTGCAAATACTGGAATGAGGCAAAGACAGAGGGAGACACCAGAATCGGCTGGTCTGCCTATGTGAATGAAAATTCCTGGGTGACGGAAGGTGTGATCAGCACGGCGGCATCTTCTCTTCGCTGGCTCCGCGATAACATGTACCCCGGTTGCGAGTATGATATCATCAATACAGAGGCGGAGGAAGCGTTAAAAAGAGGCAGCAGATTGATGTTTTATCCCTATTTGAGCGGGGCAAGCAGTCCAGACCGTTATCCGGATTCGGAAGGCTGCTTTTATGGTGCGAGTCTTGCTGCCGGGAGGGGAGATTTTGCCCTTGCCGTCATGGAGTCAATTGCTTTCCAAACGAAAATCATTCTGGAGGCAATGGGCGGCTGTGACGATGTACATACATTGGTTTTATTTGGCGGCGGTTCGAAAAGCCCGCTGTGGTGTCAGATTATTGCAGATGTATTAGGTATGGAAATTGTGGTTCCTGCAACCGCGGAAGCGGCAGGTGCCGGAGCTGCGATCCTGGCGGGAATTGCTGCCGGTGAGTTTGAAAGAGATCATTGTCCGTCACTTGCCTTCAAAAAGTCCTTTCAGCCCAGTGAACGCCGGGAAATGTACCGGAAAAAGTATGAGCGTTACCGTAAGATAGAATATAAACTTTGGCGCTAAGAAAAATGAAAAGTGGAGAGCAAAGGAGGCGCCCTCTGATATCGAGAGAATATTCAGAGTACAGGAGGAAGATATGCAATACATAAAAAATGCCAAGCTGGTTTTGGAGACAGGTATCTTATGGGATGCAGTTCTGGCAATGAATGGTAACCGAATTGTCGGATACGGTATGACCTCCGAGATAGAGATTCCGGCGAATGCAGAAGTAATTGACGCGAAGGGACTTTATGTAGGCCCGGGGTTTGTAGATATTCACGTGCATGGCGGAGGGGATTACACTTTTACCGCAGCTCCGGAAAAGGCAGTAAAGCATTTCCTCGCGCACGGCGAGACCACCATTCTGCCCACCTTGTATTATGACTTGTCGAAAGAAGGATTCCTTGAGGCTATTGACCGCGTGAAGCATGTAAAAGAGACCACCTGGGCCGGTAAGGCGATAGGAGGATTCTATATGGAAGGTCCGTATATGAACCCAAAGTACGGTGCACTGGCAGACCAAAATAAATGGCGCGGCGACATCCTTCCGGCGATGTATGAGGATGTGGTAGATGCAGCAGGCATACTGGCAAAGGTGTGGGCAGTGGCGCCGGAGCGTGAGGGATTGGAATCTTTCCTGGCTTATGCCAAGAAAGTAAATCCAAACGTTATGTTTAGTGTGGGGCACAGTGAGGCAAATCCGGCTCAGATTCAGAAACTAAAAAAATACGGAATCGGACTTCAGACTCACTGTATGGATGCCACAGGAAGGGTAGCAACCTGGGCCGGAACCCGCGCCTGCGGGCCGGACGAGTACTGCATGACAGACTCAGACATGTATGCAGAAATAATCTGTGATTCCCTCGGCATTCATGTAAATCCAGACTTGATTCGCATGATTTTAAAAATCAAGGGCGTAGACAAAATCATACTGATCACGGACAGCTTTGTAAGTCATGAGCAGGCGCCGAAAGCTCTGCGCCATGTGACTGACCTGGTATTTGATCACAAAGGAGACTTAAACGGAAGCAGGCTGACCATGGATGTTGCCTGCAGGAACATGATGACACACACGAACTGTGGTATCGCCCAGACCTTTCTGATGGCAGCCCGCAATCCGGCCCGCGCAATAGGAATGGAGGATGAGATTGGAACCATCGAAGTTGGCAAGAAAGCAAACCTGGTATTTGTAGACGATATGTTTCATGTAGATACCGTGATTCTGGAAGGAAAGGTTTTGCGTCAGGTGTAAATGCCTTTTGGGTATGCGAAAAAAAGGAGAGCAAGAGGATAAAAACATGAGTCATAATTATGAAAAAGCAGAAGATATATTGGCACATACCGGTGATGAATATGAGAGATTTTATGGGGCGGTAGTACCGCCGATTTTTCAGAATACATTATTTGTGGAAGCAACTTCCGAAAATGGGGTGCCGCAGCATCCCTATTCTTATACAAGAGCAGCCAATCCTACCATAGAGGCTGTGGAAAAGAAGGTGGCAGCATTAGAGCATGGAGAAGATGC
>JAGASC010000287.1 GCA_017621905.1 Roseburia sp. | reverse complement strand
GGTACCGTCGTCATCAGATCCCGGACAAACTCCAGGCTGGCAATCTCCGCAGGTACGTCCTTTTCCTTTAACTTGTTCTGCAGGGTAATCAAGTCTACCGGCAGCCCCTTATTGTACAGCTCTATCATGGTATCAAACAGAATTCCATATTGCTGATGGTAGAAATCTTCACTAATCAGCATTTCCATGGCGGTAACGATAGCATCTTTATCCATAATCATGGAACCAATCACCGACTGTTCCGCCTCTATGCTGTTCGGCATAATACGCTTTATAAGAGCATCTTCCATGACATTTCCTCCTTGCAAACTGCCGCCCGCACCTTTCCCGGACAGCATCCTAAATAGACTTTCGCCAAACCAACAGGCACGGTGAACAAAAGATTTGCCGCATTTCTACGGCAAATCTTCCATTCAGACGCTTTTATTCGCAACTGACCGCACCTTTACAATTGCTCATTTATTCTTCCACTACATGCACGTTAAATGTACCGGTTACCTTCGGGTGCAGCTTAATTGCCACCTCTGTCACACCAAAGGAACGAATCGGTTCCGGCAGCTGCATTTTTTTCTTATCTAACTCCATGCCCAGCTGTGTCTTCGCTGCTGCTGCAATTTCCTTGGTAGATACAGAGCCGAAAGTACGTCCGCCTTCGCCGCCTTTCATTTTCACGACCACTTTCTTATCCTTCAACTGCTCTGCCAATGCCAGCGCCGCTTCGTAATTCTCCTGTGCCTTCTTTTCCGCGTGCTGGTTCTGCAGCTTCAAATCATTCAAATTCTTCGGGGTTGCTTCTACGCCCAGTTTTTTCGGGAAAATCGCGTTTCTTGCGTATCCGTCACTGACTTCCACAACCTGACCTTTTTTTCCTAAAGCTTTTACATCCTGTAACAAAATTACTTTCATCTTAACAAACCTCCATTTTACCCTCTTATCTCGTGATATCCCCTTCTTTTAACATCTCATCCAAAGTACTCATAAGCATGCGTTTTGCCTGGGCTACATTGCAGCCGGACAGCTGTGCTCCCGCCACGTTGGAATGACCGCCGCCTCCCAAGCGCTCCATGATAAGCTGTACATTGATCTCATCAATAGATCTGGCACTGACGTAAATCTTTCCCTGGTAATCTGTCAAAACAAAGGAAGCCTTTATTCCGACAATATCCAAAAGCTCGTTAGACACCTGCGCACCAACAATGGTAGGACTATCCAGCCCTTCTGCCGGGCACACGGAAATTGCAAATACACCGCGATAAACCTCTGCGCTGCGCACTGCCTCTGCTCTTGCCTTGTAATTTGACATATCGTTCCGCAGCATCTTGCGCACCCGGGTCACCTCAGCTCCTGCCCTCCTCAGATAAGCCGCCGCCTCAAAGGTACGGACACCGGTCTTTGTCATAAAATTATTGGTATCAATCAAAATTCCCGCGTAAATACAATCTGCCTCGCAAGGCTCCAGTCTGATATTTTCCGAAAAATACTGCAGCACCTCCGCCACCATCTCGCAGGCGCTGGAAGCATAAGGTTCCACGTAGGAAAGCACCGGGTTCTCGATGAGCTCGCTGCCCTGTCTGTGATGATCGAATACGCAGACAGTTTCCGTCCGCTTCAACAGCTCCGGACACTCGGTATAGCTTGGACGATTCACATCTACCACCATAACCAGTGTATTCCGGTTCGTAATCAGCAGGGCGTCCTCATTTTTGATGAACATATCCGCCGGATAACCTCTCTCCACGCTAAAACACTCCAGTAAAGGACGCAGAGATGATGTAATCTCATTCAATACGATCTGTGCTTTTTTCCCCATCTCCCGGGCCGCACAGTAAACACCGATAGCCGCCCCCAGCGAATCCACATCGCTGATTTTGTGGCCCATAATGACCACGTGCTCGCGGCTCTCAATAATTTCCCGCAGCGCAAGAGCTTTGACTCTTGCTTTGACTCTGGTGTTGCGCTCCACCTGCTTGGTTTTTCCACCGTAATAGGAAATATCATCGCCTTCCCGAACCACCACCTGGTCACCGCCGCGTCCCAGCGCAAGATCAATGCAGGCTCTTGCGTGCTCATAATTCTTCATGTAGCTTTCCGCACCCACACCAAGACCTATGCTTAACGTCACCGCCATCTCGTTTCCGACCTTCACGTTTTTTACATCCTCAATGAGGCTGAAACGGTCCTCTCTCAACTGATCCAGATACTTCTTTTTAAATACCACAAAATATTTATCTTTCTCAATTTTCCGTACAAGTGCATCTATCCCTGTAAAATATTTATTTACCTTACGGTCAATGAGAGCTACCAGCAGCGAACGCTTTACATCCTCGATACTGTCCAATGCCTCGTCATAATTGTCGATATAAACCAGGCCGGCCACCAGACGCTGCTCCTCATTTTCACGAATGTACCGATTCATCTCCGTCTCATCAAAAAGATAAATGGCCGTGAGATATTCCTCACTCTCATCCAGTGAAACCATCGTGCTGCCCTGGGTCATAGAATCGAAATAAATCCGCCTCATCGTAACCCGATAATCCTTGTCATCCAGGGACAACCTGATAGACTCCACCTCATCATTGCGCTGGAGCAGTTCTTTGTTCAGCACCGGAAAAATGGACGTAACAGACTTATGATAGTCCCGATTCTTTCCGATCAGCCAGGAAAACTGCTCATTCATCCAGAGAAATTTCGCATTATAATCTAACAGCGCATAAGGGATTTCCAGCTCATATAAAAGCTGTTTCTGCACTGTTGCATACTGGGTGGCATAATTGATCAATTCATCTGCCAGCTTTGGCTTTGTATGAATATAAGAAAGCAGCATTACCAGAAAGTATATCAGAACAAATATGGAAAACAGCACTCCGCTTTGCGTGTTATCCATATATATGACAACGTTCATAGCCACCAGCAACACGGTCAATGGCAGCGGCCAGCAAAGATATCTGCGAAGTTTTCCTTTTAATTTTACATTTTTATTACTCATAGCTCTCTCCCTAATCCCGAGAAATCAAGTTTCCTTGCGCTTCTCCATTTTCGACCAAAAACGATTTTACAAAAATAACCTATAAACTAAATTATAACATTCCCGGGCGCGAAGATAAAGCTTTTTTTCCTTATTCCTGTTTTTCAAACAGTTCAGTTGTCTGAAATGTTACGACTCAATGTCATATAGCGCCCCTGATCCATATCGTCAATCAGATTATTGGACAAAATTCGAGATCCTGACACATGCACAGGCTCGTCCACCCATTCATTGTCCTCGGTCTGATACCCTCTGTCTGCAACATAATGGCAAATCTGATAGCTGGTCTCAAGCCCCTTTCCGTCTACCTGGAAAATAATGTCATGCCAGCCATTTATCACATCATCGCTGATGGTTACCGGTGTCATTATTTCTCCGAAATCCTCCAATACGGAAAATGTCCCCTCATTCTCCTGCAGAATCAGCGCCGGACCACTCTCATCATTTCTCTCATAGTCCTTGATAATAACAGTAAAAATCTCATCCGTTCCATCATCATTTAAATCTATATAATTGTAATAATATCTGGTCTCAGTCTGATATTCTTCCGGAATCTGATAATAGGATGCCAGGAAGTCCGCCAATTCGGGGAATTCCTCCTCTTCGGCATATTGAATCACAAGTG
>JAGASC010000022.1 GCA_017621905.1 Roseburia sp. | reverse complement strand
CAGAGATTCCATATATATCAAGGCATATGTCGGAAGCAAAGGCAAATACGGTCTCTCAGATGAAGGAGCTGATTACTCAAAATTACAATCACCCTTCGATAGTGGTATGGGGACTGTCTAATGAAATAACAATGGATGGAGCAAAAGATCCGGATATGATAAAAAATCATCGTATGTTGAATGATTTGTGTCATGAAATGGATAAAACTAGACTTACAGTTATTGCATGTATTTCTATGTGTGGAATGGATGAGGAATATGTGCACATTCCGGATGTGGTTTCTTATAATCATTATTTCGGCTGGTATGGTGGAAATGTGGCTGATAACGGTCCCTGGTTCGACAAATTCCATGAGAAATATCCGAACACGCCAATCGGCATCAGTGAATATGGTTGTGAAGCTTTAAACTGGCATTCTTCTAATCCAAGACAGGGAGACTATACAGAGGAATATCAGGCATATTATCATGAAGAACTGATAAAACAGCTTTTTAGCCGTAAATATATCTGGGCAACCCATGTATGGAACATGTTTGATTTTGGCGCAGATGCAAGAGCAGAAGGCGGGGAAAACGGTCAGAACCATAAGGGCTTGATTACCATTGATAGAAAGTACAAGAAGGATGCATTCTACGCTTATAAAGCATGGCTTTCAGATGAGCCATTTGTACATATTTGCGGTAAACGCTATGTTGACAGTTTGGAAGATGTGACTATGGTTACGGTGTATTAAAATCTTCCGGAAGTGGAACTGTTTGTAAATGGTGAGAGTATAGGAAAGAAAAAGACAGAAGATCACTTTTTCTATTTTGATGTAAAGAACGAGAAGGAATCTTCAATTGTTGCGATTGCCGGAGATTGTAGGGATGAATCTGTAATTCGTAAAGTAGAGGAGATGAATCAGGATTACATTTTAAAGGAAAAGAATGCGGTACTGAACTGGTTTGATGTTACGGAAATGGAAGGCAGATTTTCACTGAACGACAAGCTGGGAGACATCATCAAGACTTTTAAAGGAAAAATCTGGTTTGCCAAACTGTTTCTTATTCTTGCGAAAAAGCAGAGTGGCCCGAAAGATAAGAGTAAGGATAAGGGTGCAAAAAAGAAAAAGAGTGGCGGCGCTAACATGGACAGCGGTGTTATGCAGATGATCAGTGACTTTACCGTATTACGTTTTACAAGTATGCTTGGTATGAGAAATATTATGTTTACCAAGGATGAATTATTAAAGCTTAATGTACAGTTAAATAAGATTCGTAAACCTAAAAACAAATAAAAACTACATTGCGAAACAATTTCTGTAAAGGAGAGTTCAGGACTCCAATTGACATAACAAAGGTAGAATTCTCCGAGGCAGGAAAAAGTTGTGTGTCTCTTGTTGATATAGATTTCAAGGAGTACAGAAGGAAAATAGACAACAAGACTGTCAGGAAAAACGTTACACTTCCGAATTGGCTGAACAAGGAGGCGGAAAAAGCACATATTAATGTGTCTCGGGTATTGCAGGAAGCTCTTATGTTAAAACTGGGAGTTTCAAAGTAGAAGTAATGCGAACATTTGTGATTAAGGCTACCGTTTTTTCAAAAATTGAGAAAGCGCCAGCCTTAATTTTTTTCATAACTTGACTTTTTTCTGGAACATTATAAAATAGAATAAGTCGTAAAGAGAGAACGAAGAGTTAAAAATTGACAAGGGAGGAAGTTATGGGCCATAATTTAAAGAAAATGATATCTTACTATAAACCATACTGGGTCGTCTTTTGGGCGGACATGTTTTTTGCAACGCTTTCCGCAGGAATTGCGCTGGCATTGCCCTTAGTCATCCGGTATGTAACATCCACGTTAATCTATCAGGATGCAGCAGAGATTCTGCATCAGGCAAAAATCATTGCCATCATACTGTTTTCCCTGGTGGCGGTGGACTGCTACAGCAAATTTTTTATATCCAACTATGGACATGTGATGGGAGCAAAAATCGAATATGATATGCGAAGCGAGATTTTTGACCATCTGCAGAAACTATCCTTTTCTTATTACGATAACCAGAAAGTAGGACAGCTGATGTCCCGCATTACCACAGATTTGTTTGACATCACAGAGCTGATGCACCACGGACCGGAAAATCTCATCCTGTCCGTCATCAAACTCGTCGGCGCACTGGTGATATTGTTGAGCATCAATCCAATGCTGGCTCTGGCAGCCTTCATCGTGGTGCCGATTATGTTTGTCTTTGCTTATTACATGAACGGAAAAATGCGTTCCGCATTTCGTCAGAATCGTGTAAAAATTGCGGACATCAACGCCCAGATTGAGGACAACCTGTCCGGAATCCGCGTGGTAAAATCCTTTGCCAATGAGGAAATTGAAAATCAAAAATTTCGCGTTGGAAATGAAGGTTTTCTGGCAGCAAAGAAGAACAGCTACCACTACATGGGAAGTTATCATGCGGGCCTTGGAGCCTTTACGACGCTGATACAAGTGAATGTGATTGTGGTCGGTGTATTTTTAATTGCAAAAGGCAGTGTAAATGTCAGCGATCTTGTGACGTTTCTGCTTTACATCAGCGTGTTCACAGACCCAATCCGTACTTTGATTGATTTTACGGAGCAGTTTCAGAACGGTTATACCGGTTTTGAGCGTTTCCGGGAAATCATGGCAATCGAGCCGGATATCAAGGACAAAGAGGGCGCCGTTCCGTTAAAAGATGTAAAAGGTAATATTTCCTTTGAAAATGTTTCCTTCCGGTACGAGGAAAATGCGGAAAAAGTGCTAAATCATATCAACCTCAATGTACCTGCTGGTTCCTATATGGCGTTGGTCGGTTCCTCCGGCGCAGGAAAAAGTACACTTTGTTCCCTAATTCCACGTTTTTATGACGTGACCGGCGGTGCGGTCAAAATTGATGGAAAGGACATCCGGGATGTGCAGCTAAAGAGCCTGCGAGATCAGATCGGTATCGTCCAGCAGGACGTGTATCTTTTTGTGGGAACTGTTTATGATAATATCCGTTACGGCAGGCCGAACGCCAGCCGGGAAGAAATCATTGAGGCGGCAAAAAATGCCAATGCCCATGAATTTATCATGTCACTGCCCAATGGTTACGAGACCGACATCGGACAGCGGGGCAGCAAGCTTTCCGGTGGACAAAAGCAGCGGCTTTCCATTGCCCGGGTATTTTTAAAGAACCCGCCGATTCTGATTTTCGACGAGGCCACCTCTGCGCTGGATAATGAGAGCGAGAAAGTGGTGCAGGATTCATTAGAAAAACTGGCGAAGAACCGGACCACCTTCGTCATAGCCCACCGACTTTCCACCATCAAGAATGCAGAAAAAATTCTTGTTCTGACAGAGGATGGCATTGAGGAAGAGGGAACTCACGAGGAGCTTTTGGAAAAGAAAGGTATATACGAGAAATTATATAGTATGCAGTTTCAGAAATAGAATATAAAATTTTTATGAAATGTGCAAGAAAATTTGCAAATTAAGGAAAATACGAGTAAAATATGTAGTTGCGAATCAGGTATCGGAAACGGGAGTTTTTGCTGCGGTACCCGATAAAAAAGATGGCATACACGACACCATGGGAGGTACGGCACAATGTGCGCGCGGCATCTGGGGATGCGTCATACAGTGGTGACGAGGGAAAGTAGAGGCAATATATGACAAAAATAGACATAATTTCAGGATTTTTGGGAGCAGGAAAGACCACCTTTATCAAAAAGATGATTGAAGAAGTTTTTCAGGGAGAGAAAATCGTCCTGATTGAAAATGAGTTCGGCGAGGTGGGGATTGACGGCGGATTTTTGAAGGATGCCGGAATTGAGATTACAGAGATGAATTCCGGATGTATCTGCTGTTCGTTAGTAGGAGATTTTGGGAAAAATCTGCATGAGGTAATTAACAAATTCCATCCGGACCGTATCTTAATCGAGCCATCCGGTGTTGGAAAGCTGTCGGATGTTATGAAATCCGTTATCGATGTGGAGAAGGAAGAAGATGTAAAGCTGAATGGGCTCATTACAGTAGTAAATGCACTGAAGGCCAGCAAACAGATGAAGGCTTTTGGCGAGTTTTTCAATAACCAGATTGAGTACGCCACAACGGTTGTATTGAGCCGGAGTCAAAAGGCCACACCGGAACAGTTGGAACTCTGTGTAAAACAGATTCAGGCATTAAATCCGAAAGCTGCGATTATCACGACCCCCTGGGATGCTATCCGGGGCGAGCAGATTTTAAAAGTAGTAGAGGGACAAGATTCTCTGGAGATGAAGCTTCTGGCAGAAGAACATGCAAAAGCGGAAGCAGAGGCGCATGAGCACGAGCATCATCACGATCATGATCATGAGTGCCACGAGCATGAACATCATCATGAACATGACGAGAATTGTACTTGCGGTTGTCATGATCATGAGCATCATCACGACCATGAAGACCACGAATGTCATGAGCATCATCATGATCACGAAGAGCATGAATGCCACGAGCACCATCATGACCATGAAGATCATGAATGCCATGAGCATCATCACGACCACGAGGATCACGAATGCCACAATCATCATCATGACCACGAAGAGCACGAATGCCATGAGCATGATCACGACCACGAAGGTCACGAACATCATCACGAGCATGACGAGAACTGCACATGCGGCTGTCACGATCATGAGCATCACCATCACCACCATGCAGATGAAGTATTCACCAGCTGGGGCAGAGAGACACCGCACAAATTTACCCGCGAGAAGATAGAAGAAGTATTAAAAATTTTCTGCGATACGGAAGATTACGGTACAATTCTCCGTGCAAAGGGCATGGTAGAATCCGTAGACGGCACCTGGATTTATTTTGACATGGTTCCGGGTGAGTACGAACTTCGTCAGGGTGAGCCGGATTACACAGGCAGACTTTGTGTGATTGGAACTGACATGGACGAGCATAGGCTGGAAGAGCTGTTCGAAATTGCATAAGGAGCAGATAAAAATGAACGAGATACCAATTTATTTATTTACCGGCTTTATGGACAGCGGAAAGACAACACTGATCAAAGAAACACTTCTGGAAAATGGTTTTGCTGACGAGGGAAAAAGTCTGATTATCTGCTGCGAAGACGGTGAAATCGAATTTGACGAAGAAGAATTAAATAAAATCAATGCCAAAATAGTCATGGTGGAGAACGAGGAAGATTTTACAGCAGAATTCCTTGCACAGGTCAATCTTCAGTATCTTCCGGATCAGGTCTTTGTCGAATACAACGGAACCTGGGGCATGGATACCTTCATGGAAACACAAAAGCCAAAGGGATGGGTGCTGGTGCAGTCCCTGGCTACTGTGGATGCCACCACCTTTGATATGTATCTGGCAAACATGCGCACAATGATTATGGAGCAGCTGTTTCAGGCGGACGTGGTAATTTTTAACCGCTGCGATGATAGCACAGACAAAGGAAAATACCGCCGCAATGTAAAGGCCATGAACCGCAAGGCGCAGCTGGTTTACGAGCGGGCAGACGGTTCCCTGGACGAGCGGGAGGAAGAACTTCCCTTCGACATTTCCGCAGACGAACTGGAAATCACAGATGCAGACTATGCCATCTGGTACATGGACTGTCTGGAAAACCCGAAGCGATACGAGGGAAAGAAAATCAAATTTCTGGCCCTTGTGTACAATCCGGACAAGCTGAAAAAAGGTGTTTTCGTGCCGGGACGTTTTGCCATGACCTGTTGTGTGGAGGATGTGACCTTCATCGGTTTTAAATGCAAATACCCGGAGGAAGAAAAAATTCCTCACAAATCCTGGATCAACATTACTGCAGAGGTACACGTGGAATTTGCCAAAGAGTACAAAGGCAAAGGTCCGGTGCTTTACCCGGTATCCATTGAGCCGGCAGTAAAGCCGGCAGATGAGCTGGTATATTTTTCATAGTAAAATTTTTGTAAACCATTTTGAGAATAAAGATAAACGTTTTCAAAAAAATTGTCGAACCTGAATTGTCGAAAAAAAATTTTATTTTTTGAAAAATTAGTGGTTGACAAATATGCTTTATTGTATTAAAGTAACTTCAACAAGAAAAACCGTTGAGAAAGAGTAGTAGGCATCTATTCAATATCACAGAGAGCTGCAGGTGGTGGGATTGCAGTATGGAGAGATTTGCTGAATGGACTTTTGAGGGCGACCTGAAGATAAGTAGGAGTCGCCGGGAACCGGGCCCGTTATCCATCCGGCATGTATGATAGTACATGAAAAGAGTGGACGTATTCGTCAATATGAGTGGTACCGCGATAATAATTTAGTTTATTACCGTCTCAAGCAATTGCTTGAGGCGGTTTTTTCGTTCATCAAAAAGCAAATTATTCAATTTTTAAATCTGGAGGACAAAACAATGAGTAAAAACATGACAAGAAAAATGATGGCAATGGCAATGACAATGGCAATGACCGCAGCAATGGTAAGTGGGTGCGGAAGCAAAGAAGGCAGTGCAGGAAATAGCGCAGCAGATGGAACCACATACAAAGTAGGAATCGTACAGTATGTAGATGATGCATCCTTAAATCAGATTGAAAAAGCCATTGAAGCACAGCTGGATGCAAAGGGAGCAGAGCTTGGAGTTACGTTCAATTATGCAGATTACACCTTCAACGGTCAGGCAGATCAGTCCATCCTGACTCAGATTGCGGCAGACCTGATCGCAGATGATGTGGACGTCATCATTCCAATCGCAACTCCGGCCGCAGTGGTCATGCAGAGTGCCACCGAGGAAAATCAGATTCCAATCGTATTTTCCGCAGTATCCGATCCGGCAGGAGCAGGACTTGTGGCAAGCAATGATGCGCCGGGAGCAAACATCACCGGAACTTCCGATGCCATCGACACAGAAGCAATTTTCGATTTGATACTTGCGGCAAATCCGGATACCGCAAAGGTCGGACTTTTGTATGACAAGAGCCAGGCGTCATCCCTTGGTTCCATCGAGGATGCAAAAGCATACTGTGACGCAAATGGAATCGCTTATGTAGAAAAAACAGGAACTACCACAGGAGAGATTCAGGCAGCTGCTGATGCACTGGTGGCAGAAGCTGTGGACGCGGTATTTACCCCACAGGACAACACGGTTATGACCGCGGAACTGGCTATTTTTGAAAAATTCACAGAGGCCGGCATCCCACATTACACCGGAGCAGATTCCTTCGCATTGAACGGGGCATTCTTAGGATATGGTGTCAACTATACTAACCTGGGAACAGCAACTGCAGATATGGTAGTTGAAATTCTCGTAAATGGTGCAGATACTGCCACAATGCCGGTGCAGACCTTGGCAGACGGTATCATCACTGTGAACACTGAGACCGCAGAGGCAATCGGACTGGACTATACAGTGTTGAAAGATATGGGCTCCGAGCTGCGGGAGACTGTTACCGCTGAGGAATTCGAATAAGAAACAGAAGGGATTAGAAAAAATGGGATCAATCATTACACTGTCAATCGTACAGAGCGCACTGGAACTGGGATTCATCTATGCACTGGTGGCGCTGGCATTGTTCATTTCATTTAGTATATTGAATATTGCAGATTTGTCCACAGACGGCTGCTTTACCCTGGGATGTGCAGTGTGTGCCACTGTCACCATGGCAGGGCACCCTGTATTGGCTTTGTTTGCGGCTATGGCAGCCGGCATATGTTCCGGATTTATTACCGCATTTTTGCAGACAAGACTAGGAATTCAGTCGATTTTAGCGGGAATTATCGTCAATACAGGACTTTATACCATAAACATCGCAGTCATGGGATTTGCGTCTAACGTGAACCTTTTCAACTGCGAATCGGTATTCACCTGGGCGAAAGCTGTTATCGGCGGCACCTGGTATAAGCTGATTGTAGCGGCAGTGATTGTAATTGCAGTGGGAATATTGATTTCCATTTTCTTAAATACAAGGCTCGGCCTTTCCATCCGTGCCACCGGTGACAACCCGGATATGGTGCGGGCATCCAGCATCAATACCGGTCTGATGATTACCATTGGCCTTTGCGTGTCAAACGCACTGACAGCTTTGTCCGGCGGTCTGCTGGCGCAATACCAGAAATCCTGCGACATCAACCTTGGAACCGGTATGGTGACTATTGCCTTGGCCAGTCTGATTATCGGCGAGTCCATCATCGGAAAAGGAAATATGCTGAAACGTGTGGCAGGTGTTATTTTAGGAAGCTGTCTGTACCGTTTTATTGTAGCAGTGGCATTGCGTATGAATGTACCGGCCGAATGCTTAAAGCTTGTATCTTCCATTATCGTAGCAGTGGCAATCGCACTTCCATACTTGAAAAAACAGACAGCATTTTATCGCCAGAAACGTGCAGCCCGTGCGGAGAACCAGCTATATATCCAGGAAATTTTAGCGGAAGCGGAAACCGGCGAAAACCGGGAGGCAGCAAAAGTCGTAAAATCAGAACAAAACAGGAACGGAGGAAATGCATAACATGTCAGCGGAAAACAATAATATGCTTATCATGAAAAATATCAGCAAGACCTTCAACCTGGGAACGGTCAATGAAAAATGTGCTCTAAAAGACGTGAACCTTACCTTGAAAAAGGGCGATTTCGCAACCATCGTCGGCAGCAACGGCGCAGGAAAATCTACACTGTTCAATGCCATCACAGGAGCATTTTTCGTGGACAGAGGATTGATTGTATTAGATGGAGCGGATATCACCTACCAGAAAGAACACGTCCGCAGCAAGGTCATCGGACATCTGTTCCAGGACCCACTGAAAGGCACAGCCCCTCATATGACCATAGAAGAAAATATGGCTCTTGCATATCTGCGGGCAAAGACCTCCAACCACGCATATTTCAGCCGCATCAACAGTGCGGACAAGGCAAAATTCAGAGAGCAGTTATCGCTTCTTGAAATGGGCTTAGAGGATCGGATGAAGCAGCCGGTGGGATTGCTTTCCGGAGGGCAGCGTCAGGCGCTGACTCTTCTGATGGCGACCATGGTTACCCCGAAAATTCTGCTCCTTGACGAGCATACGGCAGCCCTGGATCCGGCTACGGCAGAAAAGGTGCTGGCACTTACAAAACAGATTGTGGCAGATCGGCAAATTACCTGTCTTATGGTAACCCATAACATGCAGCAAGCGTTAGACTTGGGAAATCGTACCCTTATGATGGATTCCGGCAATATCATTCTGGATGTGGAGGGAGAGCAGCGAGCTTCCATGACGGTGGATGACCTGTTAGAGCAATTCGCAATCCAGGCTGGCAAGAAGCTGGACAATGACCGGATTCTTTTCTCTAAAGTGGAAGCTTAGCATGAAAAATGTAAAATATTGTATAAAAAGTTAGAAAAGCCGTTGAAATATGACGGCTTTTCCT
>JAGASC010000286.1 GCA_017621905.1 Roseburia sp. | reverse complement strand
GTATGCCTATAATACTCTATTCTGCCTTCTTAGCACCAAGCTTATTCTCTGTTCCATTCAAAAGACGCTTGATATTCGCCCGGTGACGCCACAACGCCATGCCGGTAAAGCAGGCGCTGACGATATAAAACTCAGGCAAATAAGCTGCCTTAAGCCCCAGCCAGCCCATCTGTCCAAAAATGATGACCTGAATCAGATAACTGATCACAACGAGAATGGAACCCAAGGATACATATCTGGTAATTGCAATTGCGCCCACAAAAAGTACCAGACAAATCGGCGCTGTCATCGGGCATACAGCCAGAATCATACCTGCCGTACAGGCAATTCCCTTGCCCCCTTTAAATTTCAGATAAAACGGAAAATTATGTCCCAATACTGCTCCAAATCCGGCATACAGATCGATTACCTTAATAGCCTCAGGATATTTTCCCCGGAACAAAAAGTGAATGATTCCAACCGACAGCATTGCCTTGAGCAAATCTCCCGCAAAAGTAATAAGCCCGGCTTTCCACCCAAGCACGCGCAGCGTATTGGTCGTCCCGGCGTTACCGCTTCCCTTGGTGCGGATATCTATGCCCACCTTTTTTCCATAAATATATCCTGTCTGGAAAATTCCCAGAAAATATCCGATTACTAATGCTAAAATCTTTGCTCCGATCATGCCTGCTCTTCCTTCCTCTCGCGAATAATAAATTTCAATGCAGTTCCCTTAAATCCGAAGGTCTCACGAATACGATTCTCCAGATATCGTGTGTAGGAAAAATGCATTAATTCCTTGTCATTAACAAAAATGACAAAGGTTGGCGGTTTTACGGAAACCTGCGTGGTATAGTAAATTTTCAGACGCTTTCCCTTGTCTGAAGGCGGCTGCTGCATGGCAACGGCCTCCGCTACGATTTCATTCAAAACACCGGTAGCCACACGCATATTGTTATTCTCGATCACTACATCAATCAAATCAAACAGCCTGCCCAGACGCTGTCCGGATTTCACTGAAATAAACACGATTTCCGCATAAGGCATAAAGCTTAAAATCTGGCGGATTTTCTCCGTGTGCCTGTAAATCGTCTTGTCATCCTTCTCGATGGCATCCCATTTATTTACCGCAATGATGATTCCCTTACCCCGTTCATGGGCGATTCCTGCAATCTTGGCATCCTGCTCTGTCACACCCTCTGTGGCATCAATGACGATAATACACACATCTGCCCGCTCCACAGCTGTCACTGCACGGATAATACTGTAACGCTCAATTTCTTCTTTAATTTTATTCTTGCGGCGCAGTCCTGCTGTATCGATAAAAACGTACTCTTTGCCGTTATATTTGATGTCCGTGTCGATGGCATCCCGTGTGGTTCCTGCAATATCAGACACGATGACCCGTTCCTCCTGGGCCAGTTTATTGATCAGTGAGGATTTTCCCACGTTTGGTTTTCCGATGATGGCAACCTTTGGCCGCGCATCTTCTTCCTCTTCCTTATTATAATCCGGGAAATATTTCACTACCTCGTCCAGCATATCGCCCAGCCCCAGCATAGAGGACGCTGAAATCGGATAAGGCTCTCCGATACCCAGATTATAAAATTCATAGACATCCGGCATATATTTTTCAAAATTATCTACCTTGTTGACCACTAAGACCACCGGTTTTCCGGAGCGGCGCAGCATGTCCGCCACCTTGGAATCGGAATCCTGCAGACCCTGTCTTACATCCGTGAGGAAAATGATGACATCAGCGGTGGCGATGGCGATTTCCGCCTGTTCCCGCATCTGAGACAAAATAACATCCTTGCTGTCCGGCTCGATACCACCGGTATCAATCAAGGTAAACTGGTAATCCAACCAGGTCACATCCGCATAAATCCGGTCTCTGGTGACACCGGGTGTATCTTTTACAATTGAAATCCGTTCGCCGGCAAGCGTGTTAAAGAGCGTGGATTTTCCCACGTTCGGCCGGCCTACCACTGCTACTACTGGCTTACTCATATTATTTTAACCATACCTTTCCCAGCATTGCATCAAGCAAATCCTGTCCGCTTGATTGTACAATATCTATTTTTACTTGTAAAGCTTTTTCCAATTCCTGGAGTGTCATGTCGTCCAGAAAAACCTCTTCCCCACTGCGCAGCAGATTGCAGGGAAGCAGCAGCCGCTCACCAAGCTCCCGGTCTTTTAACTGCGCCAGAATGTCCTGGCCGGTCAAAAGACCGGAAACTGTGATACTTTCTCCGAAGAAATCGTTGCGGATCGGATAAACCAAAATGCGATAATCCGGGAATACTTCCATACATTCCTTTGCCAGCTGCTCTATAAAGGGTGCCGCTAAGCGACCGGTGGCCAGCGATACCACATGCTTTGCATTCTCCTCACCAGTCACTTTCCTATTGTCCGACAATTCCTCATCGTCCAACAGTTCCACAGCATCCAGCACTCTCATATCTTCCAACGCTTCCTCATCTTCTGTGGTCTTCACGTCTTCCAATGCTTCCATATCCTCCAGCAGTTCATCCAGCGCTGCATGAAACTCCTCCAGCAGCAGTCGCAGCATACCTACGCCATTCTCCAACTGGATATATCCGTCATAATTATCCTCTTCCGGCAGTTCCTCCTCTGCCAGCAGATACCACTCATCACTGGCATGGATAAAATGGGTTCCATGAGTTTCCATACACACCTTCTGCCACTTATGGATCGTTGCCAGCACTTCCCTGGCATCTTCCTTCTCAAAAGGCTCCAACGGATAAAGCCCCTCTCTGTACTTCGACAGTCCCACCGGCACCACAGATACGCTCTCCATATAGGGCAAATATTTCGTCAGATCCCTGATAGAACGCTCCAGCTCCTCCCCATCATTTACCCCTTTGCAGAGCACGATCTGTCCATTCATCTCGATGCCTGCCTCGTAGAGCCGGTCAATTTTTTTCAGTGCCTCTCCCGCAAAACGATTGTTCAGCATCATACACCGCAGCTCGGGATTGGTCGTCTGCACCGAAATATTAATCGGCGCCAGCTTATATTCTATGATACGTTCTAAATCCTTATCCTTCATATTGGTAAGCGTCACATAATTCCCCTGCAAAAAGGAAAGCCGCGAATCATCATCCTTAAAATACAGCGTTTCCCGCATACCCTTTGGCATCTGGTCAATAAAGCAGAAAATGCATTTGTTATGACAGGATTTATAATCATCCATCAACCCATTCTCAAATTCAATGCCCAGATCCTCATCATATTCCTTCTCAATCTCTAATTCCCATTCCTCGCCATCGGGTTTTCGAATCAGCACCTCCAAATATTCATCATGAATCAGATAATGATAATCAAAAACATCTCCAATTTCTTTTCCATTAATCGCCATCAGCACATCCCCCGGTTCAATTTCCATCTCCGCAGCGATACTGTCAGCATCCACTCTATATACAATATGTTCTTTTTTCTTCATCTCAATTCCCAGAACCTTTCCATTTACTACCAATACTCTCTATTAATCACAAATGCCTTCTATTAATTACCAACGTTTCCTGTAATTACCATCATTTCCTGTAATTACCACCATTTCCTGTAATTACCACCATTTCCTGTAATTACCACCATTTCCTGTAATTACCACCATTTCCTGTAATTACCACCATTTCCTGTAATTACCAATGCTTTCTATATATAATAAAATAGTTTACAACAAAAAAGGCAGAATAACAACTATTCCACCTTTTTTTTAGAAATTTGTTACATTCTATTTTTTCGCATTAGCCAAAAACCTAGCGCAGAAGGGACATATGTTCCATGAGGACCCTTTACGGACGTCGGCACTTAGCGAGGTCTTTTCGAGCTTAGTGTCCGCTACGTCCGTAACGGAGCGAGAGCGTGTCTCGAATGGAACATATGTCCCTTCGGAGCGGACGTCGCCAATACCCCTATTTGAATTTGAATTTGTACTTGTATTTGTGTTTATTACTTATCATACCCCATAGCCGCCTCATACTCCTCATAACTCATAAGCTTCCATGTGTCGTCGGTAATACCAAGCTCTTCCAATGTCTCAATTATATTGACACACCCAGGTCCAAAAGTGATATAGCTGCCTGAGCTCATAGTACTCTCAATCATTTTTGTATCGACCGCCGTTTCCCGGCTCGCATACCAGAAATAATTGTGATAATAATCCCAGTTATCAAACATTTCGTCCGTAGTTCTATATTCCAGCGAAATACCGTTGTAATAGCTTTCTACATCATTTTCCACGCTATAGGTATAGAATTCTGCAAAATTCCCGTCTTCCACATCACGTTCCACAGCTGCTACAATCTGTTCGATTTCATCCCGATCCAAGTAATAAGTCTTTCGTTCGCCCTCTGCTGAAAACAAGTCAATCGTTCCGGAATAATACTCATTGCTCTTGTAATTCATTCCCAGAACCTGTGCTTTCAGATTTTCCGGCTCACACTCCCAGTCCAGAATTACAGCGGTGGGCGAATCTGCGTCCGACAAATACACCTCCGTTACCGGCAGCGGATAGCGACGCTCCACAGCAGTCTGATCCTTTAAATAATAACGTATCGTCGTGTAATAATAGCTTTCCTCTGATTTTGCATTTTCCAGATACCGCTCCTCCTCCGAGAGAATCTGCTGATGAATCTTTAACAGCTGCGGCAGCTGCTCTTCATCGATGATCACCGGATAATCCATATAGACAAATGCCTGCGCCACATCCTCCTCAGCCGGTATGTAACGCTCAATTCCGAACACATCCAGTTTAAACAGTGTCAAAAAGACCATGGATACCACTGCAAACCCTGCCCATTCTGCCACACGTTTTTTCTTAAACACCCGAAACCGCTTCTGCAACAGCATCTCAGCGATAAAGAAACACACAAAACCAAACACCAACATTGTAATCAGGATACAGCCAAAGCTATCCG
>JAGASC010000285.1 GCA_017621905.1 Roseburia sp. | reverse complement strand
GGGCGGAGGTCAGGTCTGCCTGGGCGCTTGCCACTGCTTCCTCAAGCTGGCTGCGATAGCTTTCTACACTCTCTTCTGTCAGCTTTAAGACCGCATCGCCTTCCGTTACCTTTTGTCCCACGGCAATATAAACTTCTTCTACCACGAGAGCCTCGTCTGAGCTGCTCTGAGAACTGCTGCCTGTACCGGAAGATGCACCCATGCTGGCTGCACCACCCATCACCGCACTCATTGCTCCGCTCCCGCTGCTGGCACTGCTGCCGGAGGAAGAAGAACTGCTGTCCTCAAAATCTATTTCCTGGGTCAGGGTGCCTATGGTAACGCTTCCGCTTTCGGAAACTCCTTTTGTCAGATTGCCACGCACTACGGTGGTCTCTTTATATGTACTTTCTGTCGGTTTTGTCTGGGATGACTGATAGAAGCAGACAGCTCCCACCGCCAGTGCAATTACTGCAGCGCTTCCGGCTGCCAGAACTATTTTTTTCCGTTTCATTCTTAATTCTCCTTGTTTTCCCTGCTCCTTTTAGTTTTGGGCATCGTCCGAATCTTTTCCTTCATCCGAAGCTTTTTCTTCCTTCAGGATTTTATCTTCATTTACCGGTTTCTCATCTTTCAGGTTTCCTTCTCCGCCGGAACTATTTTGTCCTTTCATTTCACGCATGGCACTAAAATCACCCATTCCGAAAAGTACCACCGCGGAGGAGCCGGCGCTTAATCTGCCGTCTGTATTATCAATCGAAATGACTACCGCATAGGTAACGTTAGATACACTGCCGCCTGCTGTTTTTGATGTGGCAACACTGGAAACGGTACCTGTCACGCTGCCCATTGCCCCATCGATGGTCACCATTGTCTCATCTCCCACCGCCACGTCTGCAATATTCTCCTGCGGCACTTCCACGGAAATCAGAATCGTGTCTGTGTTATAATAAGCGACCAGCGGAAGGCTGTCTCTTAACACATCCTCCGCATCATAGGTGACCGTGGCCAGAGTGCCTGCCTGCGCAGCCCGCACAATGCCGTCTTCCATGGCAAGAATGACTTCCTGCTCTGTTTTCAGATTCTCTATGGTCTCCTGCGCCTCACTCAATGCATTCTGAAGCTCTGTCATCGTCGCCTGATAGGTTTCCTCGGCGTATTTTCCCTCCAGGACTGCGGAATCATATGCCTGTTTCAGCTCCACTTTTTTTGTTACCGCTTCCCGCTCTGCGGTCTCTGCCTGCTCTAAAAGACCCTCCAGACTGTTTGTCAATTGTTCAATTTTCTGGGTTGCCTCGGCCACCTTGCGCTGACAGGATTCCTGTGCATTTGCCAAAGTCATCTGGGCTTTTTCCTGCTCGCCAGAAGCCTTTGCTGCTGCCGCCTTCGCTTCTGTCAGTGCCTTGGAAGCTGACTGTACTTTCCCGTAATCTGCCACCACCTGATTGGTCAGGGCAAGGAGCGTATCATAATCCGCTTCCGTCTGTGTCCTAAGCTCTGCCATTGTAGCATCCATGGCGCTGTTTGCTGCATCGTACTGGCTCTGGGCTGTGTTCAGCGCCTGTGTGGCTTCTGCTGCTGCCTTTGTAGCGCTTTCCACTGCCGCCTGTTTTTCTTCGATTGCAGCTTCTTTTTCATATGTACCATCATCTATCTTTGCCTGCTCTGCCTGTATGGTCTCGATGGCCGTCTCGTAGGCCTCCTGCTTTTCCTCCACGCCGGTCTCCAATTCCGCCAGCGCGGCATCGTAGCTGGACTGTGCAGTCTCGGCATTCAGTGTGGCTGTCTGTAAGGTATGCTCTGCCTCCAATATACCACTGTCGTAATCCAACTGTACCTGCGCCAAATCCTCTGTGGCATCCTGCAGGGCATCTGCGTAATAGGCCTTGAGCTCTGTCATGCTCTCCTCGGACAGTTTATACAGGGCATCGCCTTCCGCCACCGTATCTCCTGCCTCCACATAGACCTCCTCCACGATCATTTTTATCCCATTTACCAGAAAATCCGGTGTCTGGTTATCTGTCGATATCTGCGTGGTTCCCTCTTCGGAAAAAGTACTGCTCATGTCAAAACTGTCAAAGTCCATATCAAAGCCGTTTCCGTCTTTTCCAAAGTTGCCACCGTTTCCAAAACCTGTGCCATCCGCCTGCGCAGTATTTTCATTTTCCTGTGCGCTGCGGGACGACAGCACTCCATAAAGAATTACACCAGCTGCCAGAACCACTGCCAGCGAACAGGCGGTAATGACAACTATTTTCTTTTTGCCCGGTTTCATAATTTCCTCCATTTCTCAGTTTTGGTGCGTCTCTTTGCCTCGCGGCACAGCGCACCTCTCTCAGCTTCTACTATAAACTTGAAACTGTGTTCATTTTGTGAAGAAATATTAAAAATATTGTGTTTTTGAGGTAACAGTGAAGGTATCTGAACTGTTACTTTTGTGGCACACAAACAGGGAGTGGCCTTCGCCACTCCCCTGATGTTAGTTATATAATGCAAAGGGCATCCACATAAATCCTGCCACAAAAAATGGAACATCCGCAGCAGATGTCCCATTCTATAGATTTCCTGTAACTATTCGGTTCCCTCATAGTTACACTTTTTTCATTACCACAGTTTATCCAAGCTGCCCCAAATCCTCCACAATACTCCGCATCTGCTCCTTGGTATGCACATTTCGCGCGGCTTCCAGTACCTGCTTTTTTTCTTCTTCTGTCATTTCCACAAAATTTTCCATTGCATTCTGATTCAACGCCATCTGAAATGCAAAGCCAATCGGCATTTCCTGTTCTTCCATATCAACGCTCCCCCATTTCACCAACTCTGTCAATCGTTCGTTCAAAAAATATCTTTCAAATTTATTATATCCGTTAAAAATATTTTTATACGAAAACGTTCTTCAGCATCTGATAAACATCGGAACGATAGAGCGCCATTTTACGTAAAGAGAATTTCAATTTTCATTCCACGCTTTGATTTTGTCCAGAAGGTACTGCGCCAGTTCATCCATTCCTTCACCGGTTTTTGCACTTACAAAAATGATATCCATCTTGGGATTTCTCATTTTGGCATATTCCACCACTTTGTCTTTGTCAAAATCAAAGTAATCCATCACGTCGATTTTGTTTATGACCAGAAGATCACATACCTGATACATCAACGGATATTTTAACGGCTTGTCATGTCCTTCCGGGACAGACAAGATTGTCATATTCATACACGCACCGGTATCAAATTCTGCCGGGCATACCAGGTTACCGACATTTTCCAGAACCACAAAGTCCATATCTTTTGTATGAAACTCGTTGATACCCTGACGTGTCATATCCGCATCCAGATGACACATTCCGCCCGTGTGAATCTGAATCGAGGAAATACCGGCTTTCTGCATGGTTTCTGCATCAACAGCCGAATCGATGTCTGCCTCCATGACCCCCATCTTCACCTTGTCCTTCATGCGGGACGCCAACTGTAAAAGGGTGCTTGTCTTTCCGCTTCCCGGGGAGGACATGAGATTCAGCAGGAAGGTTTTTTCTTCCTTCAGCTGCGCTCTTAAACGCTCGGCATCCTGATTATTATCCTCAAAAATACTTTGCTTTACTTCAATGATACGTACATTTCCCATTGTAAATTCCCTGCCTTTCATTTCTTTTTTCTGAGCCATGCTACTCCACGATGATTTCCTTGATGTTGAACTCTTTCCCTGCGATCATAGCGGTGTTTCTGCTGCCGCAAAAAGGACAGACACTTCCATGTGAAATCGTGTCATAGGTCTTGCTGCAGTCTTTACAGAGAGTTACCGCACGGATACGCTCCACCTTCAGTTCGCTGCCCTCCAGCAAGGGATTGTTTTCACTGTTCCATGTCCATACATCCATCAGATACTCAGGAATCACACCGGAAGCCTCACCGATTTCCAGGACCACGCTGCATACCTTTTCTGCCTGATTCGCTTCTGCTATTTTTGTGACACTTTCTGCGATATGGAACGCAATTCCCATTTCATGCATAACATATTCCTTCTTTTTTCTTTTTCGAATTCGATTCTTCCATACAATTGCTTACATTTTCATTCCACAATACAAGTTATCGGAAGCTGATTTTGCTTCCGATAAAAGGCGCTGTATTTGCGCCGTAAATCGATTACAGGGGTCGCGAAGCGATTCCTGTAATATAATATATGAAATCAGGGAAAAAATCCAGTATTTTTATTTACAATCACCTCTTTCTGCCATCTTCCAGGGAAACGGACGGCCCCGAAGCTGCAATCTCAAATGGCATCATATATACTGGCAGATAATGAATACCATTTTCCCATTTATAGTCCTTCGTGTGAACAATATACTTGTCTCTAATTCGACTGCTAAACTTATCGCAAAACACATCTAAGGATTTATGGCCTCTGTAATTTCCAGATTTTACTTCAATCGGGTTGATTTTATCTCCCATTGAAGTCAGAAAATCTATTTCATACAAATGATTTGACGTATCACTTTGCATCGTATAATAAAACAGATTATTTCCCTTAGCAATTAACATCTGTGCCACGACACATTCATATACATAGCCCAGATTGGTATCCAGTTTATCCGAGAGCAGTTTATTATAGATTACATTTTCCGTATAATTTTTATCCTTAAAGGCAAGCGTCACAAAAAGCCCAACGTCAGATGTAAATAACTTATAGCGTCCTGCATCTTTTTCTAATGCCATTCCGACTCCCGGATTATTTGCATGATACGCAATATTTACCGTATAAGAGCTTAGTATATCTGGTACTAATTGACGCATCTGCTCTGAACGTGTTCCTTCTCTTGCATTTGCCAAGACATATCTGGATGCATTTCCGCTTAGACTTGCTGGAATCGCATCATAGATATCTCCCGCAAGTCCGGTACCATCTATCTTTGTAAAATCCTCTTCATATAAATTTACGATTTCTCTTTTTACTTCATCAACCGCCTGTAAATTGTTTTGTTCC
>JAGASC010000284.1 GCA_017621905.1 Roseburia sp. | reverse complement strand
ATCTCATCTAACCAGATCCAGCCGCCATAACCCACATTACCGGTTTCCAGATATAAAAACAAGCTTTCTCTTCCGTTGATATTCTTCAGGCTATAACCCTTCGCCAGCTTTCCGGCCTTGTACTCGTTCCATACAAGCTCTTTTTCTGCATCACCCGACCCCCATAGCATAATATCCTCTCTATTCTTATTCATATAAAAATAGGTATCCATTCCGTCTGAGAAACTTTTTACCTGCTTCATATCCTGATAAAACCTTGCTCTGTATAATGCGTAAGTTTCATCATCGGTCTGACGGAGCATTTCCGCCTCATACTCATTCTCATATTTCATCGCCCACAGCACATAGCTTGTAATATCCAGCCTGTTATTGATCAATGTAATATAATTTTCCTGAACACTCTGCACCGACTGCACGATCTTTTCCTGCATCGTTTTTATCACATAACTGTTCAGGATGCTGGTATAGATATAAATCGGCAGCATCATCAAAAGTAAAATAATTACAAATCTGGTTGTTATTCTTCCGGAAAAATTCTTCATTTTCTTTTTTAGCCAGTTCATTCTTTTACACCGCCGAGCGTAATCCCTTTCACAAAATATTTCTGAAAAAATGGATAAAGTATCAACATAGGAACAATACCCACCACCGCGATTGCCATTCGTATGGAAGCAGAAGGAAAACTCATCCTATCCATGGTCGCTTCGTCTTTCACTGTCTTCAATAACTCAATATTTTTATTTATATTATTCAAGATATTCTGCAGTGTATAATACTTTGCACCATTTCGTCCAGTCAAAAAATACAATCCGTTCGTCCAGTTATTCCAATAACTCAGCCCCGTCAGCAACCCGATCGTAGCATTTATCGGCAGGCTGAGCGGCATGACTACTTTACTGTAAATACGAAACTCGCTGGCCCCATCTAACCTGGCAGCTTCCATCAGACTGGGAGAAATATTGCTCTTAAAATAATTTCTCATTAAAATAACATTAAACGCCCCCAAAAGCCCCGGAAAAACCTGCGCCCAAAAAGTATCACGCAAGTGATAATATTTTACAATCACATAATAATAAGAGACCATACCACCACCAAACAGCATGGTAAACATCAACAGAAAATTCACTATCTTCATACCCGGAATCCCATTCTGACTCGTGGCATAAGCAAAAAGCGAAGTCATGATAAGGCTGCAGATTACGCCCACTGCTGTAACCGCAATTGACATAACATAGGCCCGTCCGATCGTTTCCATCTGGGCGAGCAAGTATTGATAAGCCTCAAGGCTCCATTTTCTCGGAAAATAAGAATACCCATCAGACAGTACAACTGCATTATCTGTAAAAGAGGCTATTATCAACAATACAAACGGCAATAAGGCTGCAAGCGCCGCAGCCCCACATATCATAACTGCCAAAACCTGTGTTACTATAAATTCCTTCGTTCTCAATTCAGCACCTCCTAGAATAAAGCAGAATCAGGTTCATACTTTTTAATGAGTTGATTGGCCACTACAATCAATACTAATCCGACAAATGACTGATACACACTAACTGCACTGGATAATCCATAATTAGCCTGTCCCATCAAAGCCTCATATACATATACGTCCAATGTTCTTGTCACTGAAGTCAGCATCCCGCTATTTCTGGGAATCTGGTAGAACAATCCAAAATCCGAGCGGAAAATGCCGCCTAATGCCAAAATAGACAAGGTAACAATGGTAGGCTTTAACAATGGCAGCGTAATATACCGGATTTGATTCCATTTGTTGGCACCATCGATGCGCGCTGCTTCATAATAATCCGAACTGATGCCTACTATGCTGGATAAATAAACGACCATGTTGTATCCAAGGCTTTTCCATACACTAAAAAATAACAGTATAAACGGCCAGTATTTTGGTTCCTGATACCAGAGTACCCCTTCACGTCCAAGAGGTTTTAGGATTCCGTTATTGATCAATCCGGTTTCCCCTGATAAATATGCATAAGCCAGATAACCGACAACAACCCAACTCATCAAATAAGGCAGCAGCAGCAAAGTCTGAAACACTTTCTTGATCCGGACACTGCATATTTCATTCATCAGTATTGCAATAAAAACTGCGCAGATGGTACCCACAATATGAAAAAGGATCGCATATCCGACTGTGTTGCGCATAATCTCCCAACCGGTCGCAGATGAAAACAAAAACTTGAAATTATCAAAACCGCACCAGGGACTTCCCAAGATTCCTTTTTGAAAATCCATATCTTTAAATGCGATTAAAATACCAAACATCGGTACATAGTTATTTAACAGCAGGTAAAGTAAACCCGGCAAAGCCATTATGTAAAAAGGTAATATCTTTTTCCATTTTATTTTTGAACGCTGTTTCCCTTCTTTATTCCGAAAAACCATTCTATTCCTCCTTGTTTTTCTTCCTCGTAAAAGAAACCAAAAGAGATGCTACAGATATCTTTTCCATAACATCTCTTTTGGCATCAGTTCACTATTGTCTCATACCTATACAAATCCCAAAGCAATATCATGGACAGTTTCTTTTCTCTACTTATTCTGTAACCATTCATCAAACTGTCGCTGATTTTCCTCTATCACTTTATCAATTCCCGCATTCTTTAAAGCTTCCCTGAACTCCGGCAGAAGTACATCCGGATCCTTGACTCCGCAATTAATACTCGTAACATATTCGTTAATCACCGCGTTTATCGCCATAATTTCATTGCTCACACTGTTGCTGTTAAAAACATAACCGGGCGCACATGATATTCTGGAATCCGGAACTGCCTCATCTTCCGCCTGCGCAATTCTGTTCGTCATAATATCTGTCGCTTCTCCCACTGCCGGCCAGCCAAACCGGTCACCATAAACTCCATACATCTGATAGTAGGGAAGTGCATTGGGATCATCCGCAAGATATTTAATCTTCAGCTGACGATTACCTTCCACCTCCTGTTCTTCGATCACCTCATAATCCCTGCCTTCGATACCATACTGTAACAACCATGCAGCCTCATCATGCTCATAGATATAATTTAATGTTTCTACCGCTTTTTGAGGATTGACACTTGTAACCGGTACACTCCAGCCTATAGTAGAAGGACTTGCTTTATACGAGGGTGTTAAATTCAACCGATAAACTTCTGTTCCAAGATAAGAACTGGATGCATCCAGTATCTGATCGTAATTTTTACTCCAATAAAAACATGCCAGACATGTACCGGATTGCATAAAATCAGAATGACTGTCTATGGTAGCTGCATCCTTTGAAATATAGCCCTTCTGCTGCCACTCATACATCTTTCTTGCATATTCTTCGAAGGTTTCCGTCTCAAACAGGTTTTCTATTGTGGTATTTTCAAAACTCTCGTTCAACATAAGAACACCTGATGCAACGCTGCCTCCTGCCAGGGGATCATACTCAAACACACATTTATAAAATACTGTATCGTTCGGCCACGGTGCAAAACAATAGTATGCATCGCCTTCTCCGGCTTTTACTGCTGCAAAAATCTCTTCGATCTCCTCTAGTGTATGTCCGCCGGTACCAGCTTCAACGCTATCCTCAAAGTAATATCCATATTTATTACACATAGCCTTATCAAGGTAAATACCATAAGTCTCACATGTTTTCCATGCTGTCGGCATAGCATAGACTTTACCGTCATAATATCCGGCCATAAAATTATTACCGTTATCAGCTATAATTTCAGCACCATATTCTTCGATAATATCATCTAAGGGCAATATTAAATTGTCGTCTGCCTTCTCTCCAACTTTTGCAGTGCTCAAAGAAAGGCACAGATCCACCTGCACATCGGCAGCAACATCTAAGGCAAGCTGTGTATCCCAATCCACACACGGATACAAGGTTACATGGACACCGATATCCTTCTCCAGCATCTCGTTTAAAGCATCTTCCACTTCCTGCAGGCCCTCCCGTGCACTTCCCGGCCATTGCCATACAATTTCTACCAATTCATCGTCTGCCGCTGACGCATTGTCTTTTTCCCCGGCTTTGTCCGTTTCTTCTTTCCGGGTGTTGTCCGCTGTCTTTTTGTCCTTGCTGTCGTTGTCTCCACAGCCCGCAAGTAAGCCCGCCGTCATCGCTCCGACCAACAAAATGGATAATAACCGTTGTTTCATTTTCGTTTCCTCCTTTGGT
>JAGASC010000283.1 GCA_017621905.1 Roseburia sp. | reverse complement strand
GACTATTTGCACTGGAAATATTGTGGTGACTGGAAGCTGGATCCGGAATTTTGGCCGGACCCGGAAGCTATGGTAAAGGAACTTTGTGATATGGGTGTGCGCATTATGGTTTCACCCTGGACCTTGGTGGATGAGAAAAGCGAAAATTTTGCGCAGATGAAGGAAATGGGATTATTCACAGGTTCTGTAGATGGAAAACACGATACGGTTGAATTTTATGGGCCAAAATATCAGTATGATCCTACCAATCCAAAAGCGGCGGAATATATTTGGAAACAGTGGAAAAAGAATTATTTTGATATGGGGATTCATACATTTTGGCTGGATCCATGCGACGAATTTCACGAGATTCGGGATTATGACAAAGTAACTTATTATGTGGGTCCGGCAAAAGAGGCTCATTCTTATTTTGTTACTTGTCATCAGAGGAACATATACAATGGCTTGAAGGAAGCCGGAGAGAACGAGATTGTATCTATTTGTCGTAATGGCTGGGCAGGCAGTCAGCGTTATGGAGCTTGTGTTGCACCGCATGATATTTTTTCTTCTTTTGAACATTTGAAAGAGTACATTCGTGTGGGACTGAATGTTATGATGAGTGGAATTGTATGGTGGACATGCGATATCGGTGGCTTTATTACCGAGGATAATTCAAGTCCTGTATTTAGTGAACTGATGGTACGTTGGTATCAGTATGGTATGTTTTTGCCAGTATTTCGGACACACGGCCGACGAAAAAACAATGAGGCATGGAATCTTGGAGGAGATTCGTTGACACATATTAGTAATGTGATGCATGCAAGGGAAAGGCTGCGTCCTTATGTAATGGAACAGATGCGTCTTGCATCAGAACATGGTATTCCACCAATGCGTCCGTTGGTCTTTGATTATACTGCGGATAAGAATGTGGTTGGGATTGAGGATGAGTTCATGTTCGGACCAGACATCCTTGTTTGTCCTGTATCGGATTACGGAGTACGTGAACGGGAAGTATACCTTCCTGAGGGAAATGAATGGGTTGATGTGTATTCAGATGCAAGTTATTTAGGTGGTACACGCATTCCGAATGCACCCGCTCCGATAGAACATATTCCTGTTTATGTACGCAGAGGCAGAGATGAATTGATTTGTATATTAAGAGGTGAATAATTGAAAAAAGGTAACTGTGAAGGTACGGAACAGTTACGAATAAAGGTAACTATGAAAGTACTGAATGGTTACGATGAGAGAAACCATATGGGCTGAGGAGACTGAAAAAATGAGTAATGTATTTAGTGTTTACAACACATTGAGAAAAAAAGCATTTCGAAGCTATTGGGAAAAAAGAATTCTGGCAGAAATTGGATATCTGATGGAGTTGCTCTATAAGAAAGACACATCTGCCCGTGGACTATTGGAACAGGCCCTTGCCATGCTGATGGCGGATTATCGTAAGAATGACCAGATTAGCGTGGAAACAGCAAAAGAGGCAGAAAAGTTATTGCTTCCATTGTCAGAAGAAGCAAAGCGTATTGCAATGGTATGTGCTGCTCATGCGCATATTGACATGAACTGGATGTGGGGATTCCAGGAAACGGTAGCCGTGACTTTGGATACGGTACGTACTATGCTTACCCTGATGAAGGAATATCCGGAATTTACGTTTTCACAGTCACAGGCTTCCGTATATCATATCTTGGAAGAATATGCACCTGAGCTGTTGGAACAGGTAAAACAGCGTGTACAGGAGGGGCGTTGGGAAGTAACCGCATCCACCTGGGTGGAAAATGATAAAAATATGCCGAATGGGGAATCCATGGTAAGACACCTGCTGTATACCAAAAAGTATTTGTCAAAACTCCTGGATATAAAAGAAGAAACGCTGAACCTTGATTTCGAACCGGATACTTTTGGACACAGTTATAATCTGCCGGAGGTTCTGCGAAACGGAGGCATTACCAGATATTATCATTGCCGCGGCTATGAAGGGGAAAATATTTACCGCTGGAGAGGTATGTCCGGAGCAGAAGTTCTCGTGTATCGTGAGCCCAAATGGTATAATGCCTCGATTGAAAGC
Source organism: Roseburia sp. (assembly GCA_017621905.1). Lineage (GTDB taxonomy): Bacteria > Bacillota > Clostridia > Lachnospirales > Lachnospiraceae > Roseburia. The sequence goes on along the minus strand of JAGASC010000283.1, from coordinate 3,583 downwards.
GAGTTGTGCGAAGGTATTCCTGCATTTTGTGAAAAATACGAAATTGACCAGATCCTGTTTGTTTACGGTGTCGGAGATCACGGCGGCGGACCTACAAGAAGGGACATTGAACGTATCATCGATATGAGCTCCTGGCCGTTGTTCCCAAAGATTCGTTTTGGTACATACAGAGAATATTACGATTATCTGGAAGAGCGAAAAGAGCAGTTCCCGATTGTGGATCAGGAATTAAATTATGTGTTCACAGGGTGCTACACTTCCCAATCCAGAATAAAAATGGCAAATCGCATCGGCGAAGCGCGTTTGACAGAGGCTGAAATTCTTGGGAGCATGGCAAAATTGAAAGTATCGGAATATCGGAAGGGAAAAGGTTTGGAAGAAGCCTGGAGAAAGATTCTGTTTAATCATTTCCACGATATCATACCGGGCTCCGGCATCATAGAAACCAGAGAATTTGCCTTGGGAGAATTTCAGAAAGCAATGGCGCAGGCAGGGGCAAACGGAGTTCGTGCAATGGATGCCATATGTGAAAGTATCGCAGACGGACCGGAGGAAAAGAACGTAAATGACGTGGCTCTGGGTGCTGGTGTGGGAAACGGAACGGACCGTGCAGGAAATTATGGTTTTACCATGACAGAAAGAGGCGGCGGTTCGGTGCGTTATCTGGCCTTGTTCAATACGACCCAGGTGACAAGAACAGAACCCACAGAAATTACCTTGTGGGACTGGCAGGAAGATATTTCGCGTATTCGAATTACTGATATGAATGGCAGGGAGTATCCCTTCCAGCATTTGGGCAGAGAAGAAAACTGGGGGGAAATATACTGGGGACACACCTGTAATAAATTGCTGGTATGGATGCCGGTACCACCGGTTGGATATACCATCTGTCGTATTGATACCAGAGAGGCGGATTGTATTTCGGTTTCTAAAAATATAGAGCCAAGGACTGATATCATTACGGACGAGCCTGTTTGCCTGGAAAATGACAAAGTAAAGGCAATATTTGATGTTACAACGATGAAATGTATTTCCTTTGTCAGAAAATCAGATGGAAAGGAATTGATTCATCCTGCCAAACCTGCCTGTGGACTGGTGTTAATCACAGAGGAAACCAGCAATGGAATGACTTCCTGGAGAGTTGGTAAGTCAGCAGGCATCGTGGATTTGAACGAAACATGCTGTGTAAGACCCGGAAAGATTAAGCCGGATGGGCTAAGAAAGGAACTGGAATACGAGATTGCCGGGGATGGCCTGAAAGTTCGTGTGAAAATACGCCTGGATGAGGGCAGTGAATTTTTGGATTGCCAGCTGAAAACCGTATGGACAATGTTGGGAAGTCCGGAAAAAGGAGTGCCGCAGCTGCGTTTTATGGTTCCAACCGGTTATGAGGTAGAAAATTACCGTTATTCGATTCCTTTTGGCATGATTGATAGAGCCCCGCTTGCCCAGGATGTTCCTGCCATTGGTATGGGATGCGCTGTGCCAAAGGATGGTGGCAGTGCCCTGTGTATGCTGAGTGATTGTAAATACGGATTCAGAGGGGATGCGGAAGGCCTGTCACTGGATTTGATTCGCGGTTCTTATGATCCGGATCCGTACCCGGAAGTTGGAGATCATATGGTACGCATCGCAATCGGAGCATGTGATCCGGGGAAAGAAAATCTGGCTTTACTTGCAGAGCAGTTCGCACATCCCGTTATTGTGCGCTCCTGTACAGCCAGACCGGACGCAATCGATGCATGCAGAAGTCTGTTCGCGGTAGAAGGCGGTGTTTTGTCTTCTATTAAGGAAGCGGAAGATGGAAATGGATTTATGATTCGTGTTTACAATCCATCCGGAGAGGAAAGTATAATGAAATTATGTCTGCCTGGACGGAAAGTGGAAGCGCATCTCTGTGATTTTATAGAAAATAATCGGGAAACGATTCATACAGGAGATGGAGAGACGATAGAATATACGCTTGGCGGAAACGAGGTTTGCAGTTTACGTGTCATCGTAAAATAAAAATGTATTATTGAAACATAGTCGTGATTACGCTGGGAACCGGAGTTGGCAAAGTATTGGGGGCTTACATAAAAACTCCCAAAAATCATATTGCAAAATCAGCGATATATTAGTAAACTAAAAATAACTATGAGGCTATTATGCAAAGGGAGTTCATGAGTATGAGCAGGATATTTAACGTCAGTGCAGTCTGTATACCGGAACTGCATTATATGGTAGATATAACGGATAAGCTAGAGAAAATCAAGGCGATGGTAGATGCCGGGCAGTATTTTGCCATAAATCGGGCGAGACAATACGGGAAGACAACCACATTGCAGGCATTGGAAAAATTCCTGAAAAAGGACTATGTAGTTGTGAGTCTTGATTTTCAGATGATAGGCTATGCAGATTTTGAAAGTGAGCAAAGCTTTTCAGCAGCTTTTTCCGGAGAAATACTGGATGCAGTGGAAAAACTACCGGATGATGTCAAAGAAAAGCTCAAGGAGATTGCAGAAGGGCGTGTGCGGGCTACACTCTCCGTATTGTTTAAAATCCTTCTTTCCTGGTGCAGACAATCAGAGAAAAAGATTGTGCTGCTGATTGACGAGGTCGACAGTGCAACAAATAATCAGGTGTTTTTGGATTTTCTTGCCCAACTGCGTGGATATTATATCAAGCGAAATAAAATGCAAACTTTTCACTCCGTCATTCTTGCCGGTGTCTATGATGTGAAGAATCTGAAACGTAAGTTTGTTGCAGAGGATGATCATAAGTTGAACAGTCCGTGGAATATAGCCGCAGATTTTCTTGTGGACATGAGTTTTTCGACAAAGGGTATCGCCGGAATGCTTGCTGAATATGAAAATGACCATAGGACGGGGATGAATATAGAAGAACTCGCCGGATTAATTTATGACTATACATCCGGGTATCCGTTTTTAGTTTCAAGAATCTGCAAGCTGATGGATGAACAGGTGGCAGGAATGGATGCATTTCCGGATAAAAGTACTGTGTGGACAAAAGAGGGATTTTTGGAAGCTGTGAAGCTTTTGCTGGCAGAGAAAAATACATTGTTTGAATCTTTATTTGGTAAGCTGGAAGAATATCCGGAGTTGAAGCGGATGTTGTATACATTATTGTTTCAAGGGCAAAGCATTAGTTACAGTCCATTTGATCATGCAATTGCGATGGCCTGGATGTTTGGTTTTGTAAAGGCGGAGAATAATACAGTTGTTGTAGCAAACAGAATTTTTGAGATGTTATTATATGATTTTTTCCTGATGGCTCCAGAGATGCAGGATAATGATATTTATAAGGAGGCTTCGAGACACAAGAACCAGTTTGTCCGAAACGGTCGTCTGAATATGGAACTTATTTTAGAAAAATTTGTAACGCATTTCAACGATTTATACGGTGACCGGGAAAATAAGTTTCATGAGGAGGATGGCAGAAGATATTTTCTGCTTTATCTTCGGCCGATTATCAATGGAACAGGAAATTATTATATCGAAGCACAGACCCGTAATATGGAACGTACAGATGTAATCGTGGATTATCAGGGAGAACAATTCATAATAGAAATGAAAGTGTGGAG
>JAGASC010000282.1 GCA_017621905.1 Roseburia sp. | reverse complement strand
GAGAAAGAGTGGGAGAGGCTGACAGGCTTCGGGAAGATTGCGGAAGCATGAGAATGAGACGCTCTGAATCCGTTAAAATTCTGACAGGCGGGTACGGCGAAGGAAGGGAGAAAAAAGCTTATGTGGGCAGTTTTTGCGGTTTTATCGGCGGTGTTTGCCGCGTTGACGTCGATTCTTGCAAAAGTGGGAATCGATCAGGTGAATTCCAATCTGGCGACTGCCATTCGCACGGTTGTCGTCGTCGCTATGGCGTGGGGAATGGTCTTTCTGACAAACGCGCAGGGCGGCATATCGGCAGTCAGCAGAAGGAGCTGGCTGTTTTTAATTCTGTCCGGTCTGGCGACAGGGGCTTCGTGGCTCTGTTATTACAGGGCGCTGCAGTTGGGAGAGGCTTCCAGAGTCGTCCCGATCGATAAAATGAGCATCGTCATAACGCTTGTGTTGGCCGCCGTTTTCCTGCATGAAAAATTTACGGCAAAGTCGCTGATCGGAGCGGCGCTGATCACGGCGGGAACACTGCTTATGGCGATTTAGAAAGCTGTGACCGGGGACGCGGCGGGCATGAATATGAAAGGAGACAGAATCATGGAGCAAATCGATTATATCATTCGCCCGGAGAGAACAGAAGATTACCGCGAGACGGAAAATCTCACAAGAGAGGCCTTCTGGAACGTATATCGTCCGGGATGCACGGAGCATTATGTCTTGCACTGCTATCGCGGACGAAAGGAATTTGTGCCGGAGTTGGATCTTGTTATGGAAAAGGACGGTCGGATCATTGGTCACATCATGTATTCACAGTCGGAAATCAAAACGTCCGACGGCGTTTTACCGATTATGACCTTCGGCCCTGTCAGTATTTTGCCGGAATGCCAGCGGCAGGGGTACGGAAAAGCGTTGCTGGACGATTCGATGGAACGGGCGAAAGCATTGGGCTGCGGGGCTCTTGCCATTTGCGGCAACATCGGTTTCTACGGCAGATCGGGCTTTGTCCCGGCAAAGCGAACGGGAATTTGTTATGAGGACGATCCGAACGCAGATTATTTCCTGATCAGGGAATTGTTGCCGGGCTTTCTGGACGGCGTCGCCGGAAGCTATCGGGATCCGGCGGGCTATTTTGCCGCGGAAGAAAATCCGGAGGCGTTTGAAATCTTTGACGCGCAGTTTCCAAAGAAAGAGAAGCGAAAGCTGCCGGGACAGTTGTTCTGATTCAGGGATTGTATAAAACGTTCAACGGCGAAGCGTCTGCCGCCGTTTTTTAAAAGCGTCCGTATTTACTTTTAGTAGATACGACAAGAACCAACAGGAGATTCTATGCCGGAGCTTTCAGGACTATAATAAAAGGCGTTACGGAAGCGTGCGTAGGTACGGAAGTCCGTACGGACACGGAAATCGTTGAAGAGAAGTTTTCGTCAGGAATAGGAGAGCATAGGCATGGGAAAGAAATTACTGATCGTATATTATTCCATATCAAATGGAAACACAAAACGGATCGCGGAGCAGATGCAGAAAGCCACCGGCGCCAAGATCGCCCGGATCGAGACGGTAACGCCTTATACCGGTTCCTACGATGAGATCGTGGAGCAGGGACAGCACGAAGTAGACCGCGGGTATCAGCCGCAGCTTAAACCTTTAGGAGCAGATATAGGCGATTATGACGTGATCGCGGTAGGTACGCCTACGTGGTGGTATACGATGGCGCCCGCGGTGTTGTCTTTTTTGAAGTCCTGCGACTGGAAAGGGAAAACGGTGATTCCGTTCCAAACGCACGGCGGCTGGCCGGGACACGTTGTGAGGGATATTAAGAACGTATGCAGAGGCGCTGAGTTTGCCAATGAGATGAAAATACAGTTTGATTCTACAGGCGGCGCGGAATTGGTAACAAAAAATACGGAAATTGAAGCGTGGATGAAAAAGATAGAGCAGAGCCTGTCTTTGGGTATCAACTGATGAATTAGACGAGACTTCTTTGGGAGTCTCGTTTGGTTTATCATAAAAGAAAAAATCAGGCAGGAATATTGCGGAATGGAGACCATGATGAAGGAAGAAACAAAGCGGAGACAGGACAGTGAAAAAGCGCTGGACATGCTTCACGGACCGTTGCTGAAAAAAATTATATTTTTTGCTCTGCCGATTGCGGCGAGCAGTATCTTGCAACAGTTGTTCAATGCGGCGGACGTTGCAGTCGCGGGTCGTTTTGCGGAGAGCGGCGCGCTGGCGGCGGTCGGCAGCAATTCCGTTCTGGTCGGACTGTTTGTCAATCTGTTCGTAGGTCTTTCCGTCGGGACCAATGTGGTGATCGCGCAGTATATCGGACAGAAGCGGACGCAGGAGGTGGGGACGGTCGTTCATACCTCGATGCTGTTTTCGATGATCTGCGGACTGGTTATGATGGCGGCGGGACTTGCGTTGTCCCGGTTCCTTCTGGTGCTGGTCGATACGCCGGAGGATGTGCTGGAACGCGCGCTGCTCTATCTGCGGATCTATTGCGTTGGGATGGTATTTATCATTCCTTACAATTTCGGAGCAGCCATCCTCCGCAGCATCGGCGATACAAGGCGTCCTCTGTACTGTCTGATTGCGTCCGGGCTTCTGAACATCTGTCTGAACCTGCTTCTGGTCATCAAGTTTCATCTCGGCGTTGCGGGAGTTGCGATTGCAACGGTGATATCCAACGCGTTCAGCGCATCTGTCGTATTGTATATTTTATGCCATGAAAGCGAAATGATCCGGCTGTACCGGAATAGGCTGCGGATCCATAACGACGCCCTGAAAAAAATCGTTCAGATCGGAGCGCCCGCGGCGCTTCAGTCCGCCGTCTTTTCAATATCAAATATCTGCATTCAGACGGCTGTCAATCGTTTTGGCTCCGGCGCCGTGGCGGGTATGACGGCGGCGCTGAATTTTGAATATTTAGGCTATTTTATTGTCAGCGCTTTTGCACAGACGATCGTCACCTTTATCGGACAGAATTACGGCGCGGGGCAGTATGAACGCTGTAAGAAAATATTGCGTCTCTGTCTGATCGGCGCAGCGACCGGAACGATCCTTGTTATTTCTGTTTTTATTCTTGCACGCGGAGAACTGATCCGTATTTTTACGGTGGATCCGGTGGAAATCGAGTATGCGATGGCGAGATTTTTATATGTCATGCCGTTTCTATTTTTGACGAGTACTTACGAAGTGGTCGGTTCCGCCCTGAGAGGAATGGGAAGGTCGACGCTTCCGGCAGTCTTTACTTTGCTTGGGATGGTCGTATTCCGCGTGTTCTGGGTCTATGTTGTTTTCCCTCTGTGGAGCAGCTTTCAGACGCTGATTATCGTATATCCCGTTTCCTGGGCGCTGACAGGCGGAATGATGCTTCTTTATTATGTTTCGCAGAGGGGAAGGCTGTTTGCTGCGTAACAGAAAACATTGTAAGCATGTTATAGATGCGGAAGCTTTTTTCTGTATCGCCGCAGATCTTCTTCGCTGACCTCGGAAATAATTCTGTCAAGTGTCTCCAGTAATTTCTTTTTATCTTCCGGTAAACGACCCTGAAGCTGGAAGACATTGGAGGCTCCCATTGCGGCAAAGTATGTTGAAATATTCAGGTTTTCCACAAGGACGCGGAGTTCCCGGTATTTTTCAAGCTCGCCTTCTTCCTCCCAGTTTCCGTTTTGAATGTCTTGATACAGTTCGGATTCCGGATAGAGCGTCAGCATATTAGGACCAATCAGGAAAGGATGAAGCTGATTGAAAACATCTGCGGAGAATTTTGCACCGGTCTCACCTTTTCCGCTGCCGGAAATGCCGGTCAGATAGAAGAAACCATATGCAATTTGCGCCTGTTCTAATCTTTTGCATTGGGTCAGGATATCCTGCGAAGTATAACCTTTCTGCATGAAGGACAGCGCCGTATCATCTCCGGTTTCCACTCCGATCGTCAATCCGTTATAGCCTGCCTGCCGGAGTAAAATCAACTCTTCATCGGTCTTCTTTTGAGAATCTGTGATACGGGCAAAGCAGCCGATTGATTCAACGGAAGGCAGATAGTTCCGAATGAGCGTTGCGATTGTAAGAAGCCTTTCTGTTTTTAGGAAAAATGGATTCGCGCCGGTTAAGAAAACGCGACGGAAAGGTTTTGGACGCGATAATCCTTGAAGTCTGACCGTCATCATGGAGGCGGGATTATAGCGCAAAACCTGCACCTCCAGCAAATCTCTTTCAATCTCTTCCATAGGCGACATTCTAAATTTGAACGGCAAATCACTGTATAGCGTACAGAATTTACACTTGTGATGAGTGCAGCCTGCGGTTACTTCTAAAAGCAACGAGTCTGCCTCATAGGGTGGACGCCAGATTGTTCCTGTGTAATGCATGGTAAAAACCTCCTACTGAATGATTATGCGCAGGCAGCGGGACAAACCTGCGCATGACCGTCCCGTTAGCGTCATTATAGCAAAACGCATCGGAAATAAAAGTACTGTACTTTTTTGAAGTACCTTCTATTTTGGAGCAGAATAAAGTATGATAATAGGAAGGGAGATGAGGGAAATGCGGAAATCAGAATCAGCAATCGGCCGCTGCAAAACGATTTCCACTGTGCAGAAGCTGCTGGGTGGAAAATATAAGATTGAACTTCTCTGGTATATCGGCAAGTGTGATGTCAGGAGATTTGGACAGCTTCGCCGTCAGATTGGAGAAATAACGGAAAGTTCCCTTACAAAGCAGCTCCGGGAACTGGAAGCAGACGGTTTTATTATTCGTCACGACTTTTGTGAGGTTCCTATGCGAGTGGAATATACTTTGACGGAACTTGGGAGAGTTTCTTATCCGTTCTCGACTGCATGAAAGCCTGGGGTGATGAAAACCTGGATATGTAATGCTGTGGTCAAGCATTGCAAATTCTTCTATCTTTTGAGTGTTATTCCGCTGTGCGGATTAAGTTGCTGACATAAGGGCGTTTGCCGGAAAGTACTTCATCGTAGAAATTCTGTTTCCAGTCGATATAGTCTACGCTGTCCTCTAATGCTTTTATGGAACCAAGCAGAGATTCACGCTTTTTTGCCAGCATTTCATTGCGTAGCATAATGGTAGATTCTCCTTGCAGGCATAATTCCAGATATTCCTTCATTTCCAGAATACTCATGTCGCATTTCTTTAAGCAAGTGAGGTCTTTAATCCATTTCACATCTTTTTCATCGAAAATCCGGCGGTTATTGCTATCTCTTTTGACATTGGGGATCAGCCCCTCGTTGCAATAGTATTTTAAGGTCTGGTAGGTCATATTTAATTCCCGGCAGACCTGCATCATTGTATACATATTTCTTGCCTCCTGTGTGTTTCATAAAAAATCCGCAAAGAAAATACAAAAAATTATTGACCGGTAGTAACTACCGAAATCTGTAATCGGTTGTTAGAATCGGTTAAAACAAACGCATTGTAGCATAAAAACAACAAAACTGCAAGAGTAAGGAGCGAACAAGGCAAATTTACTGCCGCTGTTCGTATCGAAAGGCAGGGAACATAAAAAATTCACATAAAAATTTTCAAAAACCTATTGACCGATAGTAACAACCGTAAAATATAATCGGTTATGACAAGCGGTTTAAACAAACGCATAGTATTTTTGAAATGACAGGAGGGCATTAACATGAATAAATTTACATTTTCTTATCCCACAAAGGTTTATTTTGGAGAAGGGAGCGCCGCACAGGCTTTTGCCGCAGAGATTGGCAAGGTCGGTGAAAACGTGATGTTGGCGTATGGCGGCGGTTCCGTAAAAAAGAACGGCGTTTACGATGAAATGAAAGCTCTGCTTTCTCAGGCAGGCAAAAAAGTAGTGGATTTCTCCGGGATTATGCCGAACCCCACCTATACCAAAGTGCAGGAAGGCGCGGCGCTTGTCCGCGAGCATCATGTGGACTTCATTCTGGCGGTGGGCGGCGGCAGCGTAATCGACTGCTGTAAGGTAGTTTCCGCACAGGCACAGCTGTCCGAAGATATCTGGGATATGGAGTACGGAAAAGGGAAATTCCCAACGACCGGGATTCCGATGGGCGCGGTCGTGACGGCTTCCGGCACCGGCGCGGAAATGAACGCCGGCGCGGTGATTACTTATGAGGAGAAAAAGTGGAAAGGACCGGTTTTTGGAACCGCAGCCTCCTTTGCCGTTCTTGATCCGGCTTATACCATGTCGGTGCCGCCCATGCAGGTGCTTTCCGGCGCTTTTGATACGCTGAGCCATGCGATGGAAACCTACCTTGGAAACTCCGATGAAGATAATGTGTCGGATGATGTGGCGCTGGCAGTCATGCGCAACACTGTAGTCAATATGCGGCGTCTGCTGAACAACATCAATGATATGCAGGCCCGGAGCAATCTGATGTGGGACTCTGCCATGGCGGAAAACGGAATTCTGAAATGCGGGCGGCTGACAGATTTCCAGGCACATCAGATCGAGCATCAGTTAGGGGCTTATACGGATTGTAACCACGGGCAGGGGCTTGCCGTGATTCATCCCGCCTATTACCGCCACATTGTAAAAGATGCGCCGGACAAATTTACCCGGTTTGCGAAAGTAGTATTTGGTGTAGATACCGCAGAGGCGGGTGTGAATGCTCTGGAGGATTTCATCAGAGAGTGCGGGCTGCCTACGAAAATGAATCAGTTGAAATCCACAGTAGAGATTACACCGGAGGTACTGCGGCAGGTTGCGGATACCTGTAACGTTATTAAGACGGGTCCCCGCGAGCTTGACCGGGACGAAATTTATCAGATCCTGATGGAATGTATGTAAGGAGAGACGACAATGAAGCGTAAAAAAGGTTTGATTGCGGTAATCGCAGTGATCGTTATGCTTGTCTTCGCTTTCATAGGATACAACATTTACCGTTACCCTGCAATGCCTAAGAATTTGACGGACGAAAGACGGACTTTGATTGTATATTTCTCGTGGTCTACCTCCGGAAACACGGAAAAAATGGCAGCCTACATTCAGGAGCAGACTGGCGGCGATCTGCTGGAGCTTGAACCGCTGAATCCCTATCCGACAGACTATGAAGAATGTGGAGATGTTGCATTGGCAGAACGTGACGAAAATGCCAGACCGGAAATTGCCAATCTGCCGGATTCCATTTCGGAATACGATACGGTCTTCGTTGGTTATCCCATCTGGTGGCATACGGCCCCGATGATTATCGGAACATTTTTAGAGAACTATGATCTTTCCGGTACCAACGTTTATCCTTTCGCACAGTCCGCATCCATGGATACAGAACAGTTTGAAAATTCTATGGAATTTGTACGGGAAAGCGCTGCGGGAGCGAATGTCCATGACGGTCTGTTTACCGAAAGCTCTGATACGGAGGGTATCCTTGATTATCTGACAGAAAATGGATTTGTAGAGTAAAGGAGCAGAATTTTATGAAAAGATTAACAGCCATTCTTCTTTCTGCTGTGTTTGTTCTTTCTCTGGCTGCTTGTGGCAATCGCAATCAGAATACGGTAGAGAATACACAGGTAGAAACGGAGGTAACAATTCAGGCAACGCAGTCCAATGACAGCAGGACGGAAGAAAGCACAGTGGAATCGACAGATGATGAAACAGAAAACGCAGAAACTTTGGATATGGCGGAAGCAGGAAGCGGTAATATTCTGATTGCATATTTCTCCGTCATGGAAACGGACGGCGTGGATACAGTAGCCGGTGCGAGCCGCGTGGCAGTGGATGGAGAGGTTTTGGGAAATAACGAGTACATTGCCAAGATTATTCAGCGTGAAACGGGCGGCGATCTGTTCGCCATCGAAACAGTGCAGGATTATCCTACAACGCACGATCCTCTTTTGGAATTTGCCTACAATGAGAAAGCCGAAAATGCCAGACCGGAGCTTGCAACACAGATTGAAAACCCAGACAGCTATGACGTGATTTTCTTGGGCTATCCTAACTGGAACGCCGACTTGCCGATGCCGCTCTATACATTCCTTGAAGAATATGATTTCAGCGGCAAGATCATTATTCCATTTACCACCCACGGAGGAAGCGGATTCTCCAGAACCATTCAGACGATTTCAGAATTGCAGCCGGGTGCAGCAATTATTTCTGACGTTCTTTCTATTTCCCGAAACAGTGTGTCAGGAGCAGAGAGCGATGTTGCAGCTTGGGTGAATGGTCTTAATTTAACCGCCGAGTAATGATAATAAGTAAGATACTGCTGTGGTTTGACTGGCAGGATCTTACCTGTAAATGGGAGGAACGTCTTTGATGAAGAAAAAATTTATATGCAAAATTGTCATTGATCTGATGATGACGATCCTATTGCTGCTTCTCATGGCGAGGCAGCTTACCGGAGATTCCGCTCATGAATGGCTCGGAGCGGGTATGCTTATTTTATGGATTGCTCATCATATTTTGAACAGGAGCTGGTACAGCCATCTTTTCAAAGGAAAATATACGCCTATACGCATTTTGCAGACAGTGATAAATTTCGCTGTACTGCTCTCCATGCTCGTTTTAATGGTGAGTGGAATTATTCTTTCCAGAGAGGTTTTCGCTTTCCTGCCGATTTCAGGCGGTATCGCTCTGGCAAGACCGTTACATGTGCTTTCCGCATTTTGGGGATTTGTGCTGATGGCCCTGCATCTCGGCCTGCATTGGAATATGATTCTCGGTATGGTGTGCAAAGCCGCCCGGCCGGCTGCTTCCAAACCGCTGCGAATTTCCCTCCGTATCACTGCGGTCGTGATTGCCGGATATGGCCTTTATGCTTTCCTGAAAAATCAATTTCTGTCCTATATGTTTTTGACATCCTCTTTTGTGTTTTTTGATTTTGAAAGACCTGTCCTGCTCTTTTTCACAGAGTATATCGCTATCATGGGACTGTTCATTTTTCTGGCACATTATACTTCCAAGGGGATTCAAAGGTTGACCGGGAGAAGGAGCATATAGCCGGCGCGTCCTTTTCCTAAATGGCGGCGAGCAATTTTCTTTTTAAATTCGGGTGTGTAGCTGTGTGGCATAATAACTACTTCTGTTATAACTTTAGTATAGCGCAACAGAGGTTATGGAAGATTAACAACCAAAAAACAAGGCTGGATATTACTTCGGAAGAGGTAGTATCCAGCCTTTTGATTTGCGCTCTGGTCGCTCATCGCATAATTATTGATAATAATGTGATATTCATCACACTTTTATATGATTTGGTGTGACTGCGAGTTATACTGAGTGGAACAAGATTTCCTGTTCCGGCAAAAATGTGGAATTGTATCTGAAAATAGTTTGTATTTTTGCCGATAATGTGATATACTATACAGTAGATTAGTGAAGTTTTTGATTCGATTTATGACGGAGGATAGCAGATGCGATACCTTTCGGTTACTGAGATGGCAAAAAAATGGAATGTGTCGGAGCGTAGCGTTAGAAATTATTGCGCCCAAGGACGTGTGAATGGAGCGTTTCTTACCGGCAAGACTTGGAATATTCCCGAAAATGCAGAAAAACCAGAGCGTGCCAACAAGAGAAAAGAGGAACCGATTACTCTGTTGGATATTCTGAAAGAGCAGAAAGCAAGTAAATATTTCGGAGGCATTTACCATAAGACACAGATTGATTTAACATACAATTCAAACCATATTGAGGGCAGCCGTCTGACTCACGATCAGACCCGATATATTTTTGAAACCAACACAATCGGCGTGGAAAATGAAGTTCTCAATGTTGACGATGTTATTGAAACAGCAAATCATTTTCGCTGTATTGACATGATTATTGAGAACGCAAAAACGGCTTTAACTGAGAAGTTCATTAAGGAACTTCATCTAATCCTGAAGAATGGAACCAGTGATTCCAGAAAAGATTGGTTCGCTGTTGGCGACTATAAGAAGCTTCCGAATGAGGTTGGCGGCATGGATACCGCCCTTCCGGAAGAAGTTGCCGATAAGATGAAGGCTTTGCTAACGGAATACAACGCCAAAGAAGAAAAGTCATTTGAAGACATCTTGGACTTCCATGTGAAGTTTGAACGAATCCATCCGTTCCAGGACGGCAACGGTCGTGTTGGCAGATTGATTATGTTCAAAGAATGCCTGAAATATAATATTGTTCCGTTCATCATCGAGGATAATCTGAAGATGTTCTATTACCGAGGATTGAAAGAATGGAACAATGAAGAAGGCTACCTGACAGATACTTGTCTGACAGCACAGGATAAATATAAAGCATATTTGGATTATTTTAGGATTGTGTATTAAGAAGGAAGATTTCCAAAGTGTCAAAGGTTCATTCCAAAGTGTCAATTTGACACTTTGGAAAATGAGATATTTTTTAAGATGCAAGTTCCGATAATTTCGGATTATGAGAAGCTTTCATGTATGACGAGCATGGAAGGAGGATATTAACATGAGTACAATTCTACCAAAGAAAGCAATGTCTGAGGAAGATATTAAATTGCAGTACATTACGCCTGCGATTATCTCTAAGTGGGACAGGGGTAAAATCACAATGGAGACACAGATTACGGACGGAAAAATCAACTTGAAGGGTAACTTTGTGTTCCGAGAAAAGCCAAAGCGTGCAGACTATATTCTCTATCTGAGCGCCAATAACCCGATTGCCATTATTGAAGCAAAGGACAACAATCACAGTATTTCTCATGGTTTACAGCAGGCCATGACCTATGCTCGAATGCTTGATCTTCCATTTGCCTATAGCTCTAATGGTGACGGATTTGCGGAGCATGATTTTCTCACTGGAAAAGAGCGTCAGTTTGGCCTGGATAAGTTTCCAACGGAAGTGGAATTGGTTGCCCGCTTCAAGCAGGAATCTGGAATGACACCGGTGCAGGAAGCTGTAATTGAACAGCCTTATTACAGCAGCCAGAATACATATCCTCCTCGTTACTATCAGCGTATTGCTATCAACAGAACCGTAGATGCCATTGCAAGAGGTCAGAACCGCTTGCTGCTTGTCATGGCTACTGGTACGGGTAAAACTTATACCGCTTTCCAGATTGTTTATCGTATGCTGCAAAGCGGTTTGAAGCGAAAGATTCTTTACCTTGCCGACCGCAATATTCTTGTGGATCAGTCTATTCAGCAGGACTTTGCGCCGCTGGAAAAGGTTATTCATAAAATCAACGTTGCTAAAGATGATAAAAGTACTATTACTTCCCATGAGGTGTATTTCTCTCTGTATCAGCAGTTGGTTGGTGACGATGATAAGGAACATTTCAGCGAGCTGTTTACCCCGGATTTTTTTGACCTCATTATCGTGGATGAGTGTCATCGTGGATCTGCAAAAGAAGAAAGCCGATGGCGCAGGATTTTGGAATATTTCAGCTCTTCGACCCAGATCGGTATGACTGCAACGCCGAAAGAAACCAAGTATATTTCCAACCTGAGTTATTTTGGTGAGCCTATCTATATGTATAGTTTGAAGGAAGGCATCGAAGATGGCTTCCTTGCACCGTTTAAGGTTATCAATATTATGACTGATATTGGTGATGGATGGCGTCCTCGTAAGGGACAGAGAGATATTTACGGTAATGAAATTGAAGATCGCATCTACACCAATAGCGATTACGATTACAATATCATTATCGAAGACCGTATCCAACAGGTTGCGTCTGAGATAACACGGTATTTGAAAAGCACAGACAGAATGGCTAAAACCATCGTGTTCTGTGCGACCGAAGATGCTGCAGAGCGTATGCGTCAGGCGCTGGTTAACCTGAACTCTGATATGGTCAAAGAGAACCCAGACTATGTTGTACGTATTACCGGCAGCGATGATTATGGTAAAAAGAAATTGGATTACTTTATTTCTGTTTCTGCACCATATCCAGTTATTGCGACCACATCTAAGTTGTTGTCTACCGGTGCGGACTGCAAGATGACAAAGTTGATTGTTCTGGATGAAATGATCGGCTCTATGACAGAGTTTAAGCAGATTATCGGTCGTGGCACCAGACTGCGTGAAAAAGAAGGAAAAACGCACTTCGTAGTTATGGACTTCCGAAATGTAACCAGACTGTTTGCTGACCCTGATTGGGATGGTCCGATTGAAATTGATCCCGGATTTGTTCCGGGTGGACATACGCCACCTCCGGGGACGGGACCAGTTGACCCACCAGGGTCTATTGATCCACCGGGGCCGAAAAATCCGAAGCCCATTGTTAATCGTGACGGTTGTAAGGTGGAGATTATTCATAAAACTGTATCCGTGTACGATGCGAACGGAAAGTTACTCCGTCAGGAAAGTATTGTCGATTACACTAAGGAAAATATCCGTGGCGAGTACGCATCTTTGGATAACTTCATTCGTCAGTGGTCGAAGGAAGAAAAGAAAGAAAAAATCAGAGAAATGCTTCTGGAGCGTGGCATTGACCTTGAACTGATGAAAGTAGATCAGAATATGGCTGATGTGGATGACTTTGACTTTATCTGTCATGTGGCATTCGATAAGAAGCCATTGACTCGTAAGGAAAGAGCCAATAATGTGAAAAAGCGTGACTTTCTCAGTAAATACAGCGGTGTTGCCAAAGAGGTGTTGGAAGCACTTCTTGATAAATACATGAACACCGGTATTTACGAAATTGAAAAGACAGAAATTTTGAAACTTGACCCGTTCCTGAAGCTTGGTAAGCCTGCTAAGATTGCAGGTTATTTCGGTGGCAAGGCTGGATATTTACAGGCGGTTAAGGAACTTGAAGAAGCAATTTACACAGATGAGGCGGTATAAATTATGAGTAATTTATCAGGATTTGTGAAAAGGCTCCGTGACATCATGCGCAATGACGCCGGTATCAATGGTGATGCCCAGCGTATTGAGCAGATTGCATGGATGCTCTTTCTGAAAGTATATGATGCAAAAGAGCAGGATTGGGAATGGGATGATGAGAACTATGGTTCCATTATTCCGGAAGAATGCCGTTGGCAGAATTGGGCTGTTGACGATCACACAGGCACTGCTTTGACAGGCGATAAGCTGTTGAATTTTGTGAACAACACGCTGTTTCCTGTGCTGAAAGGAACAGACATTAAGGATACCAATGGAAACGTAGTAATCCCTGGCATCAAAGTTGATTCTTCAACCCCGATCAAAAAAGCTATTGTGCAAACCACGTTTGCCGATGCAAATCAGTACATGAAAGATGGTGTTCTGCTCCGTCAGGTTATCAATGTTATTGATGATCTCGACCTTGGAGACTATGAGGAGAGCCATGCTTTCGGCGAAATCTATGAAACTATTTTGAAGGAACTGCAAAGTGCCGGTTCTTCCGGTGAGTTCTATACCCCTCGTGCTGTGACTGATTTCATGGCAAAGATGATCAATCCGCAGATTGGTGAACAGGTTGCAGACTTTGCCTGCGGTACTGGCGGTTTCCTTACCAGCTGGCTGAAAGAGTTTGCTCCTAAAGTTAAAACTACAGAAGACCAAGCTGCTTACGATACTTCCATTTACGGAATAGAAAAGAAACAATTCCCTTATATGTTGTGTATCACAAATATGCTGTTGCATGGCATAGATGTGCCGAGAATCTACCATGACAACTCTTTGCTGAAAGATGTTCTTGACTACACAGTGAATGACCAGTTTGATGTTATTCTGATGAATCCCCCGTACGGCGGTAATGAGAAAACAGAAGTGAAGAACCACTTCCCGGCAGACTTGGCAAGCAGCGAGACGGCAGACCTCTTTATGTCTGTCATCATGTACCGTTTGAAAAGAATGGTCGTGCAGCTGTTATTCTGCCTGATG